>JAUXTV010000091.1 GCA_030679025.1 Candidatus Woesearchaeota archaeon | reverse complement strand
AAATATCGACAGTCCATCTACATCAGAAAGTATACAAAACCAACCAGAAATAGATCAAAATACTGAAGAAGATGATTATACTAACCAACAACAAGTAAAAATTAATTCTGAAGAGGAGTTATTTGGAAAAATAAGGGAAGGCATTGAAAGTCAGCTAGACAATAAATAAAAATTATTTCTGAAAGCATGGCGAAACGTTTATAAAGCATTTTTAGAGTTATCCATGCATAATTCTCGAAGAGAAAAACAACTATGGCAGACACACCATCTGAAATGAAAGAATTGGCTAAAGTGCCAGAACATATTAGAAACATTTGTACTTCTGCCCACATCCATCATGGAAAAACTGCACTCACAGACAATCTACTTGCAGCATCCGGTCACATAAGTTCTAAGGCAGCTGGCGATTTGGACGCAGGTATGGCAACTTGGCAGCATGCAGATGAACAAGAACGTTTGATGACAGTAGATGCAGCGAACGTCTCCATGTGTCACACGTTTAATGGGAGTAGATATCTCATTAATTTGATTGATACTCCTGGTCACGTTGACTTTGGGGGTAATGTAACTCGTGCAATGCGAGCTATTGATGGTACTATTGTGTTAATTTGTGCAGTTGAGGGTATCATGCCGCAGACAGAAACTGTCGTTCGTCAGGCTATTCGTGAACGCGTCAAGCCAGTTCTATTCATCAACAAAGTAGATCGTCTCATCAACGAATTAAAATTTACTCCTGAGCAAATGCAGGAACGTTTCTTAAAATTAATTATGGAATTTAACACCTTAATCGAGAACACTGCTGAAGATGAGTACAAAGAAAAATGGAAAGTCGATATTTTAAATGGTAGTGTTGCTTTTGGTTCTGCTCGTGAGAACTGGGCATTGTCCGTTCCTTACATGAAGAATAAAAATGTTTCTTTCAAAGATATTGTCAATCTCTACAAAGAAGACGTGACGGAAGAGAATCGCCAAAAATGGATCTGGGAAAAAGCTCCTGTCTTCGAAGTCATCCTCGATATGGTCATTAAGCACTTGCCTAATCCTCTAGAAGCGCAAAAATATCGTATTCCGCACATTTGGCATGGAGATTTAGAGACGCAATTCGGTAAGGATTTGTTAGTAGGCAATCCCAATGGAAAAATAGCCTTCGTCATCACTCGTATCACTATAGATCCGAGATTTGGTCGTGAATTATGCGCGGGTCGTTTATTTTCTGGCACAGTCAGAGCTGGGCAAACAGTCTGGTTGAACAATGCGAAATCAACGCAAAGAATTGCCCAAGTCTTTATGTACAAAGGCATCAAGCCTGAATCCTTAGAATCTGTTCCAGCTGGAAACGTTCTAGCATTAGGTGGTATTTCTGGTATGGCTGGAGAAACTATTACTGAAGGACCAGAGCAGCCATTCGAGGAATTAAAGCACATTTTCGAGCCAGTCATCACCAAATCTATCGAGCCAATCAAGCCGCAAGATTTGCCAAAGCTCGTAGAAGTATTGAAAAAAGTCTTGAAAGAAGATCCATCCATCAAGATTGATATCAACCAAGAAACCGGTGAAAATTTGATCCATGGTATGGGTGAACTGCATCTGGAAATTATTGAAAATCGTATCAAGACAGAAAAAGGTTTAGACATTAAAACGTCTCCTCCTATTGTGGTCTATCGTGAATCAATGCAAAAGCCAGGTCAGGAAATGGAAGGAAAATCTCCTAATAAGCACAATAAATTCTATATCGTTTGCGAACCTTTGGAAGAAAATGTCCATGCTGCTATCAAAAAAGGAGACATTCCAGAAGGTCGTGTATCCAAGAAAGATACTCGTCTATATGCGGTCCTGGAAAAATTAGGCTGGTCCGCAAAAGAAGCGAAGAAAGTCCGTGATGTTTACAATGGTAATTTGTTAATTGATGATACGCGTGGTATTGTCTATATCGGAGAAGTGCAGGAATTAATTAATGATGGATATGAGCAGGTCATGAAGCAAGGTCCAATCGCTCGTGAACCTGTTATTAAGTTGAAAGTCATTGTCAAAGATTGTAAGTTGCATGAAGACTCTATTCATCGTGGTCCTGCGCAAGTAGTTCCAGCGATCCGTGAAGCTATTCGTGGTTCTATGAACTCAGGTAACGCGATTATTTATGAGCCATTGCAAGTCTTGCAGATTGACGCTCCCGCTGACTACATGGGAGAGATTAGTAAATTAGTCCAGAACAAGCGTGGTCAATTATTGAATGTCAAGCAAGAAGGTACCTCCATGAGCATCAGAGCGAAATTGCCAGTAGCTGAATCATTAGGTTTAGCTTCTGATCTTCGTTCCGCGACAGGCGGTCGTGGTTCCTATTTCTTAGTGGATCAAATGTTTGAAAGATTGCCTGGTGATTTGCAGCCTCGCGTTGCTCAAAGAATTAGAGAAAGAAAAGGTCTCAAGATTGAAGAAGAAACTCCTAGTGAATAAAATGGGACTTGTTTTAGAATTAGAACAACGTGCTGACTGGATCAATAGTGTAATAAGAAACTAAAAAAATGTTGAATAAAAAGAAGTAAAAGAGATTTTCGGGTAAAGTTTACAAGAATGGCTCCAAACCACCGTAACCTTTATAAATCATCAATAGTGCAATTCTTTACCAAATACCATAAAGGAGATACTTAAACAATGGCAAAAACAAAACCACACATTAACGTTATCTTCGTTGGTCACGTTGACCACGGAAAGTCTACTACAGTTGGACGTCTGATGTACGATTCTGGTAACATCGACGAGCAAGCTATGAGAAAGCTCAAGGAAAAAGCTCAGCAATTAGGTAAGGCTGGTTTCGAATTCGCTTTCATTATGGACAACTTAAAAGAAGAGCAAGAACGTGGTGTAACCATTGACTTGTCCTATCAAAAATTCTTAACAGACAAATTCGAAGTAACTATCATCGATGCTCCCGGTCACAAGGACTTCGTTAAAAACATGATTACAGGTGCTTCCCAAGCTGACTGCGCGTTCTTAGTATGTGCAGCTCCAGACGGTATTATGGCGCAAACAAAAGAACACATTTGGTTACTCAAAACTTTAGGTGTGCAACAAATCTCAGTCGTCGTGAACAAGATGGATGTAGTCAAATATGACCAAGCTAAATTCGATGCTGTTGTTGCTGACTTAAAGAAATTAGCAGCTATGGTTGGATTCAAAGCTGATAACATCCAATTCATTCCAACAAGTTCCTACAATGGCGACAATGTAGTCAAGAAATCTACGAACATGCCATGGTACACAGGCCCAACTATCAGAGAACAATTAGACTTGTTCAAGGAACCTG
>JAUXTV010000081.1 GCA_030679025.1 Candidatus Woesearchaeota archaeon | reverse complement strand
CGAATTTGAGGCTTATCTCTACAGTTCCTTTTTGCAATAAGGTTGTACCTGTAAGCTTTGCTGTCTGCATTTTTTTGTCATAGATTACTTTCACTACTTTTGAGCCGATTTTCGCTTCTGTAATGGTTACCTCATTTACATTCAACTTGATTTCTTTTGTAGGTTGAAGTATATTGAGAAGGATAGTTTCATGTCCTTTACAGGTGTCTGCTTCTATATTTGGTGCAAGTTCAAGATCGTAGTGGACAGGTTTACAGTAATCTGGAAGAAGATAGGGATTCTCTTTTGTCATGTATAGAAGATAAGATTAAGTGCTTTTAAAGCGTTATGGTACTAGAATATATACCAGCTCAAACACCCCACAATGTTTAAATAGCAACTCCTGCTGTTTTTCCTTATGGCTAAAGACGACACCAAAGGCATTAGTGTCAAAAAAGACCAGAATTTTTCTGAATGGTATAGTCAAGTCGTTCAAAAGGCAGATTTAGCAGATATTCGCTTTGGCATTCAAGGATTTATTGTGCATAAACCTTGGGGATTTATGATTATTAGAAAAATTTATGACTATTTAGAAAAGGAAGTTGAATTACAAGGACATTTACCTTACTTATTTCCCATAGCTGTTAAAGAATCTGACTTAAAAAAAGAAAAAGAACATGCTGGCTTTTCTCCAGAGGTTTTTTGGGTGGAAAGCGCAGGCTCGAAGAAAATGGAAGAACGTTTTGCTTTAAAGCCAACGGGAGAAGCACAAATTTATCCGATTTATTCGCTCTGGTTTAGAAGTTATAACGAATTACCTTTTAGAGGCTACCAAAGCAGAATTAGTGTTTATCGTAATGAAATGACTACAAGACCTTTTTTACGCGGCAGAGAATTTTGCTTCTTTGAGACGCATGATGTCTTTAACACGCACGAAGAAGCCATGGCGCAGATCAAAGATGATTTACGAACGTGTGAAGAAGTCATTTGGAAAAAACTTAAAATTCCTTTTGAATATTTCAAACGCCCAGATTGGGATAAATTCAAAGGAGCAGATGCAACTTACACACCAGACACTTTAATGCCTGATGGCAAGCGCAATCAACTTGCTTCTACTCATGATTTAGGCACTAATTTTGCTAAAGCCTATGACATTCAAGTTTTAGGCAAGGATGAGCAGAAACATTATGTCTATCAAACGTGCTTTGGACCTGGCATCTGGAGAAGCATGGCTGCTTTGATAGGCATTCATGGCGATGACCAAGGATTAGTAGTACCTTTTGACATGGCTCCTATCCAAATTGTTATTGTGCCGGTTACTTTCGCTGACAAGAAAGAAGCGACTGAAAAAATTATAACCTTAGGACAACACTTAGCAACACAACTCCAAAAAGCAGGCTATAGGGTGAAATTTGATAATGGACCTGATTCACCGGGCGTAAAATACAACCATTGGGAGCTCCATGGAGTACCTTTACGCATAGAACTAGGACCAAAAGAAGTTGAACAACAAGTATGCTCTATCGCTCGCCGTACAGAAAGGAAAAGATCACAAGTAGCTCTTGCAGACGTAGAAAAAGAAGTGAAAAGACAAGCAGATGCTGTGGACATGGACATTGAGAAACGAGCACTCACTTACTTTAAAAATAATATTCGATCTGCTGAAAATTTAGAGGATCTCAAGAAAGTGTTGCGCGAACATCGTGGCTTTGTGAAAATTCCTTATTGCCACATGAGCAAACAAGGAGAAGCATGCTCTGATAAACTTCAAAAAGAAACTGAAGGTGCTGTAGTATGTGGCACTCTTTATCCTCAAGAAGAAAAAGTTAAAACCGGACAAAAATGTGTTCTCTGTAGCCAATCTGCCCATCATTTAGTGTATGTAGCTAAAACGTATTAATAGACTCCAAAGACTTCTGCAAACCAATCCAACAAATCAGCATACCAAGGAGAATTGTTTACCTCCAGATACACTGCTTTCTCCAAATTGTAAGCTTTGTCTTTTTCATCCAAGAAACTGACTGTGAATTTTAACCCATTGCGAAGATTTCTTCCTGGAGCTTCAATAGTCACTTCCCTAGAACCTTTGAATTTGTCTAATTGAAAACGATCAAATTTGAAATCGATAGTAACATCATGAACTTCTGTGTCAGAATTGAGATTAAACTTCAAGAGAACATTGTCTTTGTAATCTACAACATAAGGAGTTATATCTGTCATATAAATGTCAGGCAAAGGAATAGTAGCAAGCTCTACATGGGTGAACACAATAGCATCTTCATTTTCAGCAATGACTGGGATGCGGCCATTATTTCTAGCTTGAATCGTAAATGCTATTCTTTTTTCTGCTTGTGTATCTATCGCTACCTGCTGGCAACTTTCTTGTGCACACACTTCCAGATTCAGGGCTTGCATTCGTGCATTAATAAGTATACAACTAATAGTTGCCGTATCATTAGCATAATACATTTCTTGATCTGCGCTACAGCGCATAGATACTCCTTCCAAAGGCTTTTTGACTTCTCGCTGCACAGACTTTGCGAGATATTGTTCTGCTTCGTCTCGATCATAGAACTTGAAATTATCACTGTAATAAATCTTGGATATTGCACTATTACCGAAAGAGGTGGCAGCTTCTAAACTTGCAGTATACAAATAAGTAGATTCTCCCTCTGGAATTTCCAAAATCCAAACAACATTTTTTGTCTCTCCTGGTTTGAGCAATACTTCCTTAACATTTTTTTCTGTCAATCCTGGAGCTTTTCTCACAGTAACAGAAGTAGAAATATAACTCTCGACTGTATTTTCTATGGTTACCAGCAGAGGAACGAAACTTTTGAATTTCACTTCATTGTGAGCAGGCTGCAGTGTTATTTTTACAGGAGGCTCTTGCTTTCCATTTTTTTCTTTTAATTCTGCACTGACTGCTAATTCCTTCATTTGCACCTGCACATCACTAGCGCGCCAAGTATATTCAGCAGAAGGGCTTCCTGAATCTAGACTTTCCTTTAATTTGATATGTGAAGGATCAACCCAACCATATTGGCCAAAAGTAACATCAAAAGGAACCCAACCGACCTCTGGGAAATAGACTTCTGCCCATCCATGAGCTCCCCATTTATAATCTACATTTGAATACACCATTCCAGAAACGAAACGAGCAGGAATACCTAGAGAGCGAAGGAAAGAAATGAATAAATTTGTTAATTCATCGCAGACTCCTTTTTTATTTTGCAATACCCAGCTGCTTTTTTGCACTACTTCTGCAGTCAATGTGGATAGATTATATTCAACATTTTTCTTTGTCCATTCTGCTAGATTAAAAACGACTACATACAGATCATCTTCTCCACCAATAATAGCACGGGCTTTCTGCTCAATTTCAGGCGTAATATCAATAAAAGTTGTAGGCTTAGTATATTCTAATAAAGATTCATCAACGTTGCGAATAGGAAAAAGTATTTTTTGTTTTATAAGTTGCAGTTTGTTGACTGTAGTTACATCAGCGATAATTTTATATTCTAAATCTGCAGGTGCAGGGTTTCTCCATTTGAAAGAGACATATTTGTTTTGCTCTATTTCTGCTGAAGGTGTTGCCTGTGGATTGAGACTATTCACTTGGAGATGGCTATTGTCTTTTGGAAAAAAACTAATATCTGCCTGGAAAAACTCTATTTTAGGATTACTAGCTGTCTGCACAAACTGTATGCCTGATTCCAGAGTGAACAAAAGACGCAAAGACTGGTATTCATTATAATTTTCCGGCTGCTCTTCCGCATGCACTGCAGAAAGGGCAATGAGCAGAACTAACCAATAAATCACCTTTTTTTGCATCATTCTCCTAATCAAAAAAGATTTAAATACTTTTGGTCATGAAAACACTTATGGAAAAGGTGTTGGCAGAAAAAGAGGCAGAGGCATTTCTCGAGCACGAGGGATTTGCTGTAACTGAACGTCACTTTGTAACTACAGAGCAACAAGCAATACAAGCAGCAAGCCTTCTTGGTTATCCTGTTTGCTTGAAAGTTTCTTCAAAAGAGATCTTGCATAAGTCTGATGTTGGCGGTGTTAAAATCGACTTAAGAACAAGCGCAGAGGTGCTGGAAGCATTTCGCAAGCTTATCAAGATCCCAAAGTGCCAGGAAGTCGTGGTACAACACTACAATACTGGACAATTGCTTTTGGTAGGCATTCAACGTGATCCAACTTTTGGCCATACTATTGCCGTCGGCAGCGGCGGAATCTATACTGAAGTTTTGAAAGATGTTGCTTTTCGCGTCTGTCCCTTGACTCATCATGACGCAAAGAGCATGGTAGAAGAATTGAAAAGCTATAGATTATTGCAAGGAGTACGAGGAGAGGCAGGCGTGGATTTAGAACAATTGCATCAGCTGCTCTTACGATTATCACATCTAGCGTTGTGCTATCCTCATTTACGAGAATTAGACATTAATCCAGTAATTTTGCAGAAAGATCAACTTTTTATTGCAGACGCGCGCATAGTCTTTGATTGATGTTTTAGTCCTTTTCTCATTTCTTCGACAAAGAGAGGAAACTTGTCTTTCTTCATGTTGGCGCCACAAGCCATCTCATGACCGCCACCAGAGCCGTTTGCTTTCTCTAGAGCACTCTTGACTAAGGGAAGCACTACAGTCTTTTTACCTCGAATACTGACGCGCATTTCTCCATCTTTTTCACGCGCAATAATTATAATCTTGTCATTGAGACGATGCAAAAGTTCATTGCTTAAAGTACCAGTAAAACTTTGCTGAGTTGTGGGGTAAGTGAAGACAAAGATATCATCTTTGCTTTTTGTTGCCAGAGCATCTTGAAGAATAGCTTCATATCCTTGATTTATTTTTTCATAATGGCGATAGATAAATTTTCCACGGGGTGAAGTCTGGTTGAGAATTTCCAAAGGACTTTCAATCTTCATCAAGGTCGCGATATG
>JAUXTV010000077.1 GCA_030679025.1 Candidatus Woesearchaeota archaeon | reverse complement strand
GTAGAAGCTATTTTCTATTTAGGATAGAAGCTATTCTTCGCAAAACACCACTCTTTTCATGCCTAAATATTTTAAGCGAAGCTCTCGTAAAACAGCTCGAAAGTGCCTTTTTCTGCCATTTTAGGAGAAAGCTTTATATACTAGTATCTCGTCAAAACCTTGAAAATAAGCACTACAGGCTCTGTGGTGTAGTTTTTCACATGATCAACAACAAACAGAGAGGTACACAACCATGTCAGACTTATTAGTAGTTAAAGCAAAAGTTAAAGAATTTGCAAAGGGAATGAACGTAGCAGGTGATTTCGCTGAAGCTTTAAGTGAAAAAGTAGCTGGATTAATCAAAGATGCAGCTCAACGCGCTAAAGACAACGGCAGAGCTACAGTTAAAGCACGCGACTTATAACATCGCATTCCTTTTTTTTATTTTTTCTTCTTCTCTTTTTCGAAATCTTCATAAACTCCTCTTTTTGCATATTTGCTATGCATTATTGGTATACTATTTATGGTCTGGAAAGAGCTCAAAGCGGGCTTTCTTATACTGCTAAACTAATGAGCGATGTTCCTGCTGAGCGTATAGTAATTAGAAATAAGATTCCTGAGGTTCCTACTCTTGAGATTCCTGAAGTTCCTACTCTTGATCAACTTGCTGGATCTCTTGTTTTTTTAGGTGATGAACGAGCACTTGAAAGTTTTTATTTTGTTAGTGAAAAAGAAGCTGGAAGCCTTAGATTACCGTCTGTACGAAGAGTTGTAGCTGTTAGTTGGAGAGAGCAACAAGATTTTGTAGCTCGTTATAGAGCCTATAGTCAACAGGCAAAAAAAGTTCTTGTGTAAATTTCTAATAGATTTTAGACTTTTATTATAGACCCATGCTTATTGCAAAATCATCAGCAATTTCATAACGTATTGCTGCCTCAATAGCCTTTTCTAGTGATGCTGCCTTTTTATTATTTCCTAATTGTCTATAAGCATGTTGTGCATATTGTAATTTTTGAGAAAGTTGTGATTGAGCATATAAATCTGCAGCTTTTTGTAGATGATCTTTAGGTAAATCTATTTTAAATTCATCAACTATCTCAAGAAGACCTTCATAGCATCCTCTAGCAAGTTGATCAATGATAGTTTTTTTAGCTTTTTCTTTTTCTACCGCATGCTTAGCCATTTCTTTGCTTTTCAGTTCAATTTTTCTTTTCTCAATCTCGTGTAAGCTTACTTTCATGTTTATCAGTTCCAACTATCTCCTTTACTTATATGTGAGTTTACCTTTTATAAATATAAGTTGACGGAAATTCACGACAAAGTTTATATATCCTTAATTTACCTCTTAATGATGCCTATACTGAAAGAAGAAGCACTTAGGAAGTTTGGTTTAACAGAAAGAGAGGTAAAAGTCTATTTAGCAGCCTTAGTTACTGGTACTGCTACAGCAAATACTATCGCTAAATACGCAAAAGTTGAGAGAACTACGACTTATGATATCTTAAAATCCTTAATGGAAAAAGGAATTGCATCCTATATCCTCAAGGATAAAAGAAAATGTTTTGAGGTTATTCCTCCGCAAAATCTCATTTCTATACTAGACGCGAATAAGAGATCGCTTCAAGAAGTATTACCTGAGCTTAGAGCTTTGGCTCATACAACAATTGAAAAACCAAAAGTAAGTCTATTTGAAGGGAAACTAGGAATCAAGAATATTATTCATGATGTGTATAAAGAAGGAAAGAATTTTGACGTCTATGCTAATTCTGAGATTATTACATTTCTTAATCACGATTTTGAGAAGTTTGTTAAACTTAGGACACAACAAAAGATATTTGTAAGAGTAATCCATGAAAAATCAGCTGAAACAATAAAGCTCATAGAAGAAGAGAAATATAAACAAAGAGATGTACGTTATCTAGAGAATTTTAAACTGCCATCAGCAACTTTCATTTATGCTAATAAAGTAGCTATCTTTAATTTTTCTAAGTTGGAACCTATTGGTGTGCTTATTGAGAATAGAGATATTGCGAATACACAAAGAATAGTCTTTGAGAAATTATGGTCTTTATCTAAAAAGAAATAACACTTTATCAATAAACTTACTCTGTAGAGCTATTATTTTCTTTATACCATAATCCCATTTTATCTAAAGCTTTTTTCAGAGATTTTCCTTTTTCTGTAATAGCATACTGTACTTCAAGAGTCTTGCCAGGAATCACTGTACGAGATAACAACCCATACAACTCCAATTTTTTAAGTTTGAGGGAAAGTGTTCTAGAACTAATGGGCTTTAAAGAACGAAATAATTGACTAAATCTTTGTTGCTTGACTCCGTAGAGAAATTCCCTTAGAATAAAAAGTGTCCATCTGTCGCCAATTAGCAGAATAGTTTTATGAATAGGACAAGTATACTGACCATATTCTGTTGTTTCTTTTTTCCATTCGTAAGAGGTCACTTTACCTTGAGATAGCTTGGATTTATATACTTTACTTAGTAAAGCGCTTCTATGAACAAAAAACACTTGATTGAAAGTTATTTTAAAGCTCGTGCAGCATCGGATCTTCAAGCATTGCAGACAATATTTACTGACGATATTGCAATTTATAATGTTCATTTTCCCGTCTTTCAAGGAAGAGAAGGTGTCAAGTCTTATTGTAATGATTTTCAACAGAGAATTTCTTCCTGTACCTTTGATATTCTTGAGATCCTAGAAAAAGATAGTGTAGCAATGGTAGAATGGATTGGCAAATTAACTTATAGAACAGGTGCAATAGTGGCTGGTTTAGTAGTTACGAGACCTTTTATTCTAGAGTTGCGAGGAATAAATCGTTTTTATTTTGCTAATGATAAGATTAGTTGTCTTAGAGTCTATCACGAAACTAGTAGTGTTTTAAATTTAGTAAAAGAGCATGCTAAATAATCTTCTATCTTAACATTTATAAAGAAGGATTTATTTTCTATTTGGGTGATTATCTATTTCCAAAGCTAAAGGCAGTCGCACTGAAAGGGAACTTTTACATATGTTCTGGGAAGCTGGACACTTTTGTTTACGAGTAGCTGGTTCTGGAAGCATGCCTTTTCCCTGTCCCGATCTCTTAGTGGGTAAAGCTGGTAAAAGCTTCGCTATTGAATGCAAGAGCGGTGGGCAAGATAGAAGATATATCACGGAACAACAAGTCAACGAACTCAAGGAATTTGCCAAAGGTTTTGGTGCTGAAGCGTGGATTGGGATGCGCTTTGATAGAGAAGGATGGTCTTTCTTGAAGCCAGAAGACTTAGGAAGGAACAACGGAAAGAATTTCTTTGTGTCGAAAGATTTATGCAAAGAGAAGGGAATTACCTTCAAAGCATTGATCAATAGCGAATATGCTTCGACTCCACCGTAAGATTTTCGGTAATTCTAACGATATCTAGATATTAACTAACTCTTTACTTTTAGTATGCAACTCTGGTATCTGCTACTTGTACCGTTCTTATGCGGTTTTCAAATTACTGAGATTATGTATGATCCAGAGGGCAATGATAACAACCAAGAATATATAGAGCTGTTTACTAATGCAACTTCTCTGTCTGACATTCTTTTTGAGGATCTTGCTTCCTCTGATGCTTTAACTCTTTTGCAGGATTTTGCCACTCCCTATGTTCTGATTGTAGAAGAAGGCTTTAATTTGACTGATCTTAATGTCACTGCTTATACTACTGGAGCAACCCTAGGCAATAATTTGAATAATGATAGAGACCTTGTCTTATTTCGTGATAATGAGTCTATCTTAGATGTTTTTTTCTATGTGAGTGATCGTGATGGTGCAAGCAATGATGGGCATGCTCTTTGCCGCTCTCATGATATCTTTACTTCTTGTTCTCCGACTCCTGGGCTAGAAAATGATTTAAATCAGACCACTCCAGAACAGAATTACACTTTGCGCATTAGTGAATTTTTACCAGATCCGATAGGCGATGACAGGGCTTCAAGACCAGATGGAGAATGGATAGAGCTCTATAATTATGGAGGGGAAACTTTAGATCTTCGTGGTTTATTATTAGAAGATGCACGCAATTCTACAGTAGTTATCTCAGACATACATGTAGAAGATCCTTTACTTACTCCCAATAGTTATCAAGTTGTTTATTTGCAAGGACAATCGCTACTTAATAATGCAGGATTTGAACAAGTTAAGTTGAGTACTCCTCTCCAGTTGCTTGATCAAGTGAGCTATAGTTTTTCTAAAGAGGGATTAAGCTGGTCACAAGATTTTACTACAAATAGTTTTAGTCTTTCTGTACCAACACCTGGAACAAACCACAGACCAGCAGAAGTTTCTTTGAATTCTTCACTGATTCTTGAACGCATCTATGTGGGCAACGATGATGTCGTTCGTTTTGGAGAATCTTTTCGTGTACGGTTACGAGTCTATAAGGGAGACACAGAAAAAACTACTGTCAAACTTTCTGTACTTAATCTCAGCAAGCAAACAACTGTCAGTATTGAAGAGAAATTTGTAGAACATGTCTTCACTCTAACAATTCCTTTACTGCCTAATTGCCAAGGAAAACTCAAAGACGATACCTATATAGTTGTAGCAGAAGGGCTTGACACTACAACAACACTTCCTGTAAGTGTTCGAGGCACTGCAAAAGATAGCTGTGTTGTTCTAGAGCAAAATATTAGCACTAGTATTAAACTCCAAGAGACACCAAAAGTTTCTGCAACTGTCAAAAAAGAAACTGTGCAACGACAGGTGTCCGACAACTTTATAAACGCTACAGGGCGCCTAGTCTATGAATCCAGCGATGCTAAGGCAAAACGATGGGCAGTCTACTTTTTCTGCTTGACGTTGCTCTTGGTGATTGCAGCATTACTCACGAACCATGGCTAAACTCAAAGCACGTGTAATTCTTGAAATTTTAGGTAGTCCAGAAGAGCATGTTAAGAAGACTATGCAGATGATTCTAGAGAAAGCTAAGCAATATCCTGATGCTAAAATAACTAATGAAAAACTTTTTCCCTCTGAAAAAATGGGTGATAAGAATTTATGGAGTACTTTTGCTGAACTTGATATGGAAGTTAAAACTGTACAAGTCTTGACTGGTTTTTGCTTTGATTTCATGCCTTCCTCTTTAGAAATTATAGAACCAGAAGAATTACAACTGCAACATCATGTAGTGAGTGATGTTTTGAATGATCTCTTAGCACGCTTGCACCAATATGATATGGTTTTGAAAAACATTCATGCAGAAAATATTCTTCTCAAAAAGAAACTAGAAGCACAAAAGAAATAATTATTTTCTTATCTTTTTAATATACTCATCGAATGTTTCTTCTTTTATAGGTTTTTTCTTTTTCAAAACATAAAAGGCTATTAAGATTCCTAGAATAAATAAAGTTACAATTATTAATCCAATAGGATATTCTTTTTGTGCTTGCTGCGGAGTTGGTTTGGAGAGATTGATATTGAGAGGGTTTTGCTCTAGGTCATCTGGCAGTTCATTCTGTTTTAAGTCTAGATTTACTTCAGTTGCATTGATTTCTCCACCACTAGTTTCTTCTTGCACTTCAATGCTCAGAGGGAAAGATGCTGTTTCAGTACCTGTTGCCGCCTGCAAAACACCTTCATAGAGAGAAGGAACAGCATCACGATTTTTATTGATGGTTAAAGTAATATCTACACTTTGCTGTGGCTGCAAGCTTGGAATAAAAGTAGTGTCTATAGTTGTTATTGCTCGTATATTGCCTACAAGAGCAAGCGAAATGTTGTCTAGAGAAGTATTTCCTTGGTTCTTAAGACTTAAAGTACCTGCCAATACTATTCCAGGTTGGATGATTTGTTTCACTTCTGATTTAGTGGCTATGAAAGTTAAAGCTGCTGGTGTTTGTGAAGGTTGTGGTTGTTGCTGAACAATTTCTTGTCGCTGCATCACAGGAATAGTATACGAAAAATCATTATGGTTTAAAGTAATATGTGCATCTGATTCTAGTTTTGTTTGATCCACTGTAAATCTAAAAATACGTTTTGTTCCAGTGTTCACTGTTTGCAATCCATTATAGACGTGCGTTATGCTTGGTGATGTGGTAATATTCAAAAATGTACTTCCCTTCTTATTTTCTACTTGTAACTGTATGCCTTCTTGGTTTTTCTCTAAGACTACAAATCCAGGAATGAATGCAAGAATAGATGCTTTCTCATTATCTAATGTAATTATTCTTTGCGCCGTAGTCTCTTCCAAAATCCCATTCTTTTTATATAAAGCTCTTTCCACTTTCAAGATTAGATCTTGTGTGCTTGCGGAAGGCATATCAAAATAAAGAACATAGACAGTACTGCTATATCTTATAAAAAAGGGAGCAATAGGTATTTTCGTTGCACCTTCATACAGGCTGATTTGTTCTGCTTTTAATGGCTTTTCTAAAGGCAGAGTAGTTATCTTCACTTGTACAGTCTCGCCAGCACTATAAACTTGATTGAGAGGTTCTAGGGTAATAACTTCTTCAGCGTGAGCTATCTGCATCACTGCTAGTAAGCTTACCAGTAAAATTAGGATGACTTTCATGAGCAAGAGATATTTATAACTTCTTCAAAAGCTTTTTGGCTTCTTCCAAGGACTTATCAAGATCGTCTTCTATTTTTGTTTTGAGCGAGGATCCTGATGAAGAAGGCATATTCCACTTGGGTTGTTGTGTCTGTGTTTTCTCCATTTGAGAAGTGAACGGTCTGTATTCTTGAGTTGTCTTGCCTGCTGGCTTACTGCTGCCTTTTCCTTTATTTCTTATATAGAAGAATCCTGCTGCTGCTAACAAGAGGAATATGAAAATCATGAGCAACCATTTGCCTACTCCCCCACTTTCTTCTACTTCACAACTACAGGAACTAGTACAAAGACCCGGGCATGCACTATCATCAGCACCATCACATTCTTCTGTACCTTCTGTTACATCATTACCACAAAATTCTGCTGGTTGATTATTACCACAGTCAGTTGCGCAAGCATTTGTTGAGCGTTCATAATCATCACAAATTTGATCGCCGCAGTAACAATCTGCACTACAATTATCACTGTCTTCGCCTGCAGCTGCTTCACAAGCACTATTTTCATTACAGACAGAGCTAGTTGTTTCACAATCTTGAGGACAAGTGAATACAGTTTCATCACCACTACAGATTTCATCTCCACAAGAAGGTGCTCCATTTGGACCATTAAAGTTCGGCGCTGGAAGAGAAACTGGAACATTTGTAAATGCACTATATAATGCTAGAGCTGTGTTTTGCACATTCTCCCAAGAACCATCACTTTGCTGCTTAGTCTTTAACCATTCTGTAGCTGCATTTAATTCTGTAGTGCTTCCTGCTTTTTTCAATGCGAGCATAGCAAAGACAGTTTCATGGACATCATTGTTGAAGCTTCCATCATTGCGTTGTGCTTTGATAAGATTGCTAACATAAGTGGATGTAGTCTCTTTAGCTGCTAAAGCAAATAAGGCATTATCTAAAGGTTTTAAGGGATCGTAGACTGTTTTTAACCAAATTTCAACATTTGTAGATGCTGCCACTTGCGCTAAAATCCAATTGGTGAATAAAGAAGCATCTTTGCTACAAGTATTGTCTGCAGGATTATCGCTGAAACATCCATTGTTAATAACTGCTTGATAACGATCTGTGGTTGCTTGTTGTACTAAAGAATAACTATTTTGCGTATTATAAATTATGGAGATAATAGAGCTAGCACCTAACTCTGCACAATTAATATCAAAATCAACTGAGGAGCGAGTTGCTACAACATCTCTTATTCTTAGACATTGGTTGAGATCGAAAAAAGTATTTGTGGTTGCTACAGTACATTGTGGAAAGGTTCCTGCTTCCACTTGAATAGTTTCTTCTTCTCTGCCATTAGGTCCTGGATAAGAGATACGACAAGAACCACTGTTAGTAGTGACAATCTCTAGATACCAGTTTCTTTGCAATGCTGGAATTAAAGCACTTTTTAAGTATTCTTCTCCAGCATCAGTATTTTCTCCGAACTCATTTAAAGCCCAGATAGCAAAAGCAGTATCTTTACTTTTACAATTTCCTTTTGGCCAACAATGTTGCGTAGTATCTTCTTGAGATTTTAACCAGGCGAATGCTTGTTCTGCATGCGCAGTTGCACCAACGTCTTTGAAAGCAAGAGCAACTATTGCTGTGGTAATAACATTTTCATATTTTCCATTCTCATTTTTACTAGCAAGAAACTCATATCCTTTGACAGGATCAAAACTTAAAGGATCTTCTGCATATGCTATAGCTATGACGCTTAAGAACAAAATGAATGTAATGAAGATGCTGTTTAGTACTTTTGCCTGCATAGTATCCCTCTTTTACCTTATTTTCATCAGTAATTATTTAAATAGCTTTCTATACGAGCTTTTATGGAGTTTTTAGCACGCGGCAAGAGGGGGGAAGTCTTTCTTACTCAGTATAAAGGAAAAACTGTTGTTGTCAAGCAAGTTCGGCCTACTAGCCAAGCTCTTTCGACGTTAGAGAATGAAGCAGGATGGTTACAAAGAGTGAATACAGAGCATATTGGACCGAAATTCTTCAAATTGGAGGAAGGCAAGTTATTTATGGAGTATATTCAGGGAGTGCCCATCGGAGAGTATGTAGAAAAACATCCACTCAGTATGGTGTTAGCGAAAGAAATTCTCGATCAATGTCGTGTCTTGGATAAATTACATGTCAATAAATTTGAGATGCACCATCCTACAAAACATATTTTAATCAAAGCTGGTAAGCCTTCACGCAAGACTGTTGTCATGATAGATTTTGAACGCTGTCGATGGACGGAAAAACCAAAGAATGTGACACAGTTTGTACAATTTTTGTTGCAAAAAAAAGGATATAAAGGAAAGCAGCTCGAGAATCTTCTGAAACAGTACAAGCAGACGCATACTGAAGAGAGCTATAAACAGCTTATTCAAGCCTTATTTTCCTGATTTTTATCTTTTTTTATATTCTTCTTATCTTTTTTCTCTTCTGTGAACAAATCAATAGCCTTATTATTGTACTTTTTTATGTTCTCCAAGCTAAGTGTTGCTATAAAATTATTCATCTGGTTAACGAATTCTTCTGCGATGGTTATAGTGTTATTTGCCTCTTCCTGATTTACTGAGAAATCAACATAATATTGTTTGTCTATCCTTTCAGATTTTGCCTTTGTTATATTGGTATTGTCTATTTCAAATACCTCCTTTAGTAAGATTATAGATGCTGCATGATTTTCACATTTTATTCCTATCTTAAAAAGAGCTGCAAGAAGACAGTGATACATAGTATAATATGCTAACGCAACTGCATCTTTTAGATTTCCTATTTTGAGCAATGTTTTAGCAGAGGACAATGATTCATTTGATCGTTTTAGATACGCTTCTTTAATTTCTTCACTAGGCTCAACTGCCTGAAGCTTCCCTTCTTTTTTCAGTTTAATCAAAAAATTTATTTTTTTCATAGTAAAGCTCAATCCCTTTTAGGATAATATGGTTTTTTTCTATCTCCTTGATAAGCAGACTTTCTTTGTTATAGTTTCCTATCTTTACACTTATTTTTGAATCTATCGCTTCAACTTCTTCTTTCAGTTTTGTATCTGTAGTACATAGATAGATATCTATATCACTGTCTTTATGTGCTGTTCCTTTTGCATAGGATCCAAAGAGAATAGCCAAGGTTATTTTTTCATTCTTTTTAATGAGCTCTATAACTCTTCTTAAAGAAGGATATTTTTTTATAGTTACCAAAAGTTTTTGTACTTCGACAGCATAGACATATTG
>JAUXTV010000074.1 GCA_030679025.1 Candidatus Woesearchaeota archaeon | reverse complement strand
AGGAGCAGTACCGCCATAAGCTATAACTAACCCTACAGCAGTTATAGCTAAAATAAGTAACCAAACATATTTCTTTTCAATGCTTATCTTGATTTCCATTGCACACCTCTCCTAAATGAGTAGAAGATTATTAATAAAACTATCGTTAATAAAAAGTTAGATAGAGTAAAGACTGGGAAGTTTTCTCCTTCTTGAGAACTGACGCAAGTTTCAGTCGTAGGACTTTCGCAGTTACAATGATTTCCTCCGCTGGTAACAGTGCAACTACGAGTTTGTTGTCCACCTACACAAGGGGACAAGGGACGATTATAAATGCAGGTAGGCGATCTGCAAGTAAATGCTCCGCGGTCGCAAAGAGTTTGTACGCCATTAGCATTACTACAAGGTAAAGGATTACTCAAGACTTTGCAGCCACTAGGTCCTGTTAAACAGAAGTAAGATTGTGTAAGATCACTTTGACAAACCATAAATGTTGCAGGTACTCCTCTACATAAAGGATGATCTTCACAACTTTGTCCATTAGTATTTATTTCTCGTCTGCAAGTAGAAGAACAACCATCTCCATTTTGAATATTTCCATCATCACAGCGTTCATTATTGCTGCCTTCTACAATGCCATTGCCACATTGTGCTGCTGGTCGTGATTGAACAGTAAGCAAAGCATTTTGTGGAGACGCAGTTTGAACTTGTGAACTGCCTCCTGTGACAGTGACTTGGAAATAGTAATGATTAGATCCATTTAAGAAATACTCTGTAAT
This sequence comes from Candidatus Woesearchaeota archaeon, assembly GCA_030679025.1. Lineage (GTDB taxonomy): Archaea > Nanobdellota > Nanobdellia > SCGC-AAA011-G17 > UBA489 > JACOVP01. The sequence goes on along the minus strand of JAUXTV010000074.1, from coordinate 3,365 downwards.
CCAAGTGCTCGATGCTGTAGCACTAGTGCCATTAGCAAAAGTTGCTGGTTGAGGCGAGGATAAAACTAAATTGTTATTGTCTCTGTCAAAGACTTGGAAGTGGGCAATTTTACCTTGACAGTCAGTGCTGCCAGTAACAGTTAAGCCTACAGATTCCCCTTCTAAGGCGCTTGTTCTGCTCCAACTAGCTGCTAGATTGCTACATTGTTGGCGATAAGGACAATTATCATCTGCAACAAGAATAGAACAGGAATCATTAATAAATAAATCACAAACGTCTCCAGCACCATCACCATCAGTGTCAAGCTGGTCAGGATTAACAGTAGTTCTACAATTATCAGCACATTGAAGAAGGTTTGAATGTATTCTTGGATCACAAGGAGTGTTAACTAAACTGCCTAATCCAATATCAAAGACACCATCATTATCAGTATCAGGTCTATATAGTCCTCCGCCTGATGTGCTGCCATCAGAGCAACATAAGTCAACAGAATAAACACCGCAATCAGAAACATGAGCATTCGTTTCCGCAGAAAGCGAAGCTACACATCTCCAAGTAGGTCCTAAAGTAGAGCATTGTCCTTGTGGTTGTGTGCTGCAAGTGATATTGCCAAAACAAGCGCGCTGTTGGTAAGCAGTAAATTCTTTCTTTTCAACATGAGCATTAGTTTCTGCAGAAAGCCGAAGAACAACATTGGTGCCTGCAGCATTACATTGTCGACTTGTTGCTCCTTGACCATCCCAACAAACAGAGTAAGTGTATGGGGCTTGATTTGCTAAAGCTGCATGAGCATTGCCAGGTCCTGAAACACGAAAAAGAATCTTGTCTGCGGGACATTGATCACTGATAGCATACCCTGTAGGAGAAGATAAGCCCAAAGGAAAATCAAGATCGTGAAAAGAACTTGCTAAATAACCAGCTAAGAGTACTAAAAAAACTGGTCCTATGACTCTGAGCTCAACACGCATGCATTTTCCCTCTCTTGAAGAAAGCAAGCTTCTTATTATTTATAAAGCTTGTGTAAAAGGAGGCTTAAAGGCTGGCATAAAGAAGAAGCTCAGCAAAACGTTTATAAAGCCTCAACGCAAAAAATGAAGTATGACTAAGAGAATTGGCGGTTTCAGGAGAAAGACCAGACATAAGCTACAAAAATCTCCACGAACCAAAGGAAAAATCAGTATCAGAAGATATCTCCAGCAATTTAAAGTAGGAGATCACGTCAATTTAGTAGCAGAGCCTGCAATCCAAACAGGCATGTATTTCCCTAGATATCATGGTCGCACTGCTTTAGTTATTGGAAAGCAAGGAGAATGTTACAAAGTGCAAATTGAAGATGGTAGTTTACAAAAAACATTAATAGTTCATCCAGTACACTTACGAGGAGCCAAGTAACATGACTGAAATTGAAATCGTTAGCGAAAAACCATTGACACTTCCTGAAGTAAAGGAAATGCTTACTGAGATTAAGAAAAATACAGAACTCGGGTTCCGTGCTAACAAAACCACAGAATATACTGAACTATTTGTGAAACAAAAGCCAAGTGAAGCTGCAGAAGTAAAGAAAAAAATAGAAGAACTCAATATCATGCGTCTCAAAGATAAAGTGATTGTAAAGATCATAGACTTAGCACCGACAGATGCAGAAAGTCTCAAGATGATTTTAGCAACTGAGAACATTACAGTAAAACAAGAAGACCTAGGTAAGATTTTAGAATGTTTAAAGTAACTCAAGCTCAAAAATTCGAAGAACAGGACTGTGGAAAAAATGGAAAAACGACCATCGAGAGAAGAGAAAGCAATGGTGCTCGACTTTTTACCAAATGGATATCCATTCGACACGCGTCCTGCACATATGAAAACACCAATAGCGCAAGCAATTGGTAAAGAACACTTCGTATTACTAGAACTCGTTCCTAAAAAAGGAATTTTCTTGCAACCTAATGAAGACGTCTACATTGGTGAGGGGAAACGAGACAAAATTCATCACATTACTGGTAAATTAGAGTTTGATAAATTAACGCAGACAGCACAGTCATCTTTGGAAGAATTTATTGCTCTGCGAGTGAAGCAAAATGAAAAGCGTTTTGTTGATTTTTTCAATACTGCAGGTCCCATTAACATGCGTCGTCATCAGATGGAATTAATTCCAGGCATTGGAAAAAAACACATGTGGGAGATCATAGAAGAAAGAAAAGTAAAACCTTTTGAGAGTTTTGAAGATATGCGAAAAAGAGTCAAGCTTCTGCCAGATCCACAAAAAGCAATCATCAAGCGTCTGTTGATGGAAATTAAAGGAGAAGATAAGTACACGCTCTTTGTAGGTAACTAAACGTGAAGAAAGTCATTCTAGTGCATAGGTGGGACGGAAATCCAAGCGCAGATTGGTATCCATGGTTAAAAGAAGAAGTAGAAAAGAAAAATATTCATGTATTTATTCCAGAGATGCCTGAACCAAGCAAACCAAAAATAGAAAAGTGGGTTTCATTTCTAAAAAAAGAAATAAAAGATGTAGATGAGGAAACTTTTTTTGTCGGTCACAGTATTGGTTGTCAAACAATTATGAGATATATAGAAACTTTAGAAGAAAAAACAAAAATTGGTGGAGTTCTTTTTGTTGCTGGTTTTTTCTTAGCAACTAAATTAGAGACTGAAGAAGAAAGAGAAATCGCAAAGCCATGGTTGGAAAGACCCATCGATACTACCAAAGTAAAAAAGAAAGTAAAACAAATAAAAGCCATCTTTTCTGATAATGATCCATTTGTGCCTGTAAGTAATGCTAAACAATTTCAAGAGAAACTAGGTGCAAAAACCCTCATAGAGAAGAAGCAAGGGCATTTTAATGATGACACAGCCCCCATAGTATTGAAAATTCTTCTAGAAATGATGCAATAAAGGCAAAAGGAGAAAGGTTTTTAAAGGCATTTTTGTCCCAAACCATCATGGCTGACTTTAAAGAATTAATTCGTGTTGCAAGCACAGATATCCCAGGTAAAAAGAAGCTCTATTATGGCTTAACAGATATCCATGGTATTAGCTTTAGCTTTTCTAATGCACTATGTCATACTTTAAGCTTAGATAAAAATAGAAAAATAGGTTCTTTAAACGAAAAAGAAATCAAAGACATTGAAACATCCATCAGTCACCCAGAAAAAATCCCTGCTTGGGTAAGAAATAGAAGAAAAGAAACTGAAACTGGTGCAGATGTGCATGCAATAGGTTCTAACTTAAAATTAATGCAAGAATTTGATGTGCGTCGTTTGAAAAAAATCAGAAGTTATCGTGGTATGCGTCATGCGCTTGGTCTACCAGTGCGTGGTCAAAGTACTAAAGCGCACTTCAGACATGGCAAAGTTGTCGGTGTGAT
>JAUXTV010000049.1 GCA_030679025.1 Candidatus Woesearchaeota archaeon | reverse complement strand
GAGCGACTGCTTCTTGACCCGCTTGATCATAGAGAAGATTTCCTACTATAGGAACTGGAATAACTGGATTTCCTGGTAATTGATAACTTTGTAGTCTTTTTGTGTCTGTCATTGTCATGGTTATTACTCCTTATTTTTATATTCTTGAATAGTAATTCTTCTATATAAACCTTTCTAAATTTACTACTCTAAAGAGAAGACACTTTTCAGAAACATAAACTATATATAGTACCCCTTGCTAAAAAAGAACTAAGCCCGTCATGAGAATACTCAACGGAGTACGGCAAACGCCAAGCAATGAGTTTGGGAGTTAATGCCGGGCAAAATACCTCATATTCGCAAAAACAAGGTCAAATCAAGAAACAGTTTATATTCATCCCATAAAAAAGAGACAAAATACAAAAAGAAGAGTAAAAGAGTCTTAATTACAAAAGAGAATCGGGAAATATAAGCTAATTCTGAGTTGCCGTTGTGTTTCGAGGTATAAAGAGGTCTTTATCGAAGAAAGACACATTCGAAACAAGTGGAGGCAAATACCATGGGAAAAATCAGCCCAGTCGCAGCAAAATATATGATTCATGCCCAAATTCAAATTGAGGGCGTAGTTGACAGACCAGACGTAATTGGATCAGTCTTTGGTCAAACAGAAGGATTACTAGGTTCTGATTTAGAGCTTAGAGAATTGCAAAGATCAGGAAGAATAGGACGTATTGAAGTAGACTTAGACACCAAAACTGGTAAGTCTGTTGGATACATTATAATCCCATCTTCTTTAGACAAGACAGAAACTGTATTAATAGCGGCAGCTCTGGAAACCATTCAAAGAATTGGTCCTTGTAATGCTAAAGTAAAAGTAGACAAAGTAGAAGATGTTCGTACATCCAAGCGTGCGCAAGTGATTGAACGTGCTAAAGCATTGCTCAGTCAATTGACACATGGAACTCTACCAGATTCTAAAGATATTCGTGAAGAAGTTGAGCATGCAGTAAGAACTATGGGTATTATAGAATGGGGCCCTGATCGTTTACCTGCAGGCCCAGGCGTTGACGAATCAGAAGAACTTATTATAGTAGAAGGAAGAGCAGATGTCTTGAATTTGTTAAAAGCAGATTTCAAAAACGTTATTGCATTGAATGGTACATCAGTACCTCCGAGCATTGCAGAGTTATGTCATAGAAAAACAGTAACTGTGTTTGTTGATGGAGATCGTGGTGGCGATTTAATTATTAAAGAATTAAGTTTAGTCACAGAAATTGACTTCGTCACTAAAGCGCCAGATGGCAAAGAAGTTGAGGAGCTAGCTAAAAAAGAAATTCACAAGGCATTGCGTTCTCGTGTTGCTATCGAGCAAGTCAGGATGGAATTAAATGGCAACAGAATGTCTGATTCCAAATTAGATCTTGGCCGTGATCGTCCACAAAGAGAAGTAGTGGGAGATAGATCTCGCTTTGAAGCACGTCCTCCGCAACAAGAGCGTCGTGATTTCCCTCGTCGGGAAGAGCGTCGTCCAGAAGGTCGTGACCGCGTGATGCGCTCAGATCGACCGCCGCAAAGAGAAATGCGGGAAGAACGTGCACCGATGCGTCGTCCATCTGTTCCAAGTAAGTTAGAAAAGAAAGACGCTGACAATTTCAAGAAAATGCTTGATGATTTAGTAGGTACACGCGGTGCTTACATTGTGGATGAAAATGCAAATATCTTAGGAAAAGTACCAACTACAGAATTAACAACAACCATGGAATCATTAACAGGAAGTATCTATGCTGTAGTTATGGATGGTGCTATCACACAAGACGTTGCAAACAGTGCACAAGAAGCGCAAGTAAAATACCTCATTGCTAATGAGTCGCAAGTACGACCCGGCAGTGTACGCTTAAGTATTTTAACTGGAAAAGATCTCCAATAAGCAAAGACAAAGAGGTGAGCTATGGAGTATACACCACGAAAGTGGAGTTTTCTTGCTAAGGTGGCCGTCATTGGCGGCATCCTATTAGCTTTATTTGTAGCAGGATACTATACTGGTTATTTTCCAAAAGAATGTGGTCAAGATAAATCGTGTTTTCAAAAGTATGTAGAAAAGTGTAAGCCTGCACAAGTAGCAGTCGTCAGAAATAATAATGCTTATCTCTATGCGGTAGGAAATCAGTTAGGAAAAGATTGTGAAGTAAAGATCAAGGCACTGCGTATGGATGCTGGTGCTCCTCCAGAGTTTAAGAACTTAGAAGGGAAAGAAATGAGTTGTAAAGTTCCTAAGCAAGAATTAGCAACAACAAACTTTGATAATTTTGATAATCTCTTAAGTTATTGTCATGGTCCATTAAAAGAAGGATTGTATGAGATTATTATTCAGCGTATGTACTCTTTAGTTGTCAGTCAATTAGGCGACATTGTGAAAGAAGCGCAGAAAGTGTTGAAAGAAGTATAATACTTACTAGCTAGGAATAAATTTCTACAGGAAGCTTTTATATAGAATAGAAAAACGCAAAAACAAATGAGCAACTCTAAAACAGTAGTTGAAAATATGTGTATGGAAATGAGTGAAATTGTAATTCCTTTTGAAAGAGTAGCAGCTCGTTTTTTTGAACATGCACAACAAAATGGTCGATGTAGAGACTTAGGACAGTTAACAGGTAAACTTGCAGAGATACATACGCTAGAAAGAGCAGAAGAACTAGTAAGAAGACATCCAAAAAGAATGGAAGTTTATTGGTTGCCGGAGAGAACAAGAGAAAGAGACAAAGAATATGTGCCTGCTAACAATGGTACTCCGAATATCACAGTATATAATGGTGTAAAAATTCCAATAGGAGAAATAGATATGGTAATGTTTGTAGATAATGTTCCTGTTGTTGTTGAAACACACATTGCAAAATTTAACGATATTAGAAGGTCTGGTGTTGAACAGGTATTAAGACGCCAAATGATTGACAAGAAAAAAGAATATGTTGCTCAGCTACTCGGCGGACAACCCGAAGTAGTATATGTTATTCCTGAAAATTATTTAACAAATATACAAGTACCAACACTTAGAATTGCAAGATATGTTCAGGCTGGAAATCACATCGTGCCTTTTCCTATGGATCGTCGTACATGGCGTACATGGGCAGAAAGTGTTGTATTCCAGTTAGTATAAAAAAAAGACAGACATGCCAGCAAGTGGATACAAATTACCACTGACAGTTGAATCCTGCACTTTCCTCCCCTTCATTTCCCTGAAAGCGCCAAACATATAGGTTAGGACTGCTTCATTCCTGACCTGATCCGGTTCTCCATATATTCAACCAATCAGGACAAAGGATCGTTGTACGATGCAGGACTGGCAATAGTAATCTATGCCTCCTCACCAGCTTCAGCTCTACCTAAAGTTCGCTTGTAGTAACAGCGTGGAACTAGCACGCCAGCCTAGTCTGTCAGATATGCAAAAGAAAGGCTTCTTTTAAAGGTTTCCTAAAGGAAGAAACATGAGGGTTAATAACAAATAATTAATGAATTGAGTAACATATGTAACCTAATATCATAAATTTTATAGAAAAAGTAACATAAAAAAGATATGAAAATCAAATTTTTTAATAAACTGGATATAATCTCTTCTATCTTGTATTGACCAAGACAGCCCATAAAAGCCTTCTACAATTCCTTTTAACCTAACACCGTCGTTTATCACTTTAGTTCAATATTCCATTATTCTTTATGATAGTATGAAAAAAATGTGCACTGTCTTTTTGATAGCGTTTAAGGGTGTTAAAATCTACATAAATAATGCCAAACCTTTTAGTATATCCAAATGCCCATTCTAAATTATCAAATAATGACCATACAAAATATCCCTTAATATTAACTCCATTGTGTTGAGCCTCCCATATTTTTTTAATGTGCTCACGCAAATAATCAATTCTTTTAGCATCGTGAACTTTTCCTTCTTTTGTTAACACATCATCAAAAGAAGCTCCGTTTTCAGTAATATAAATAGGGATATCTTTATAATCGTTTTTTATTTGTATCAACAGATCATATAGGCTTTGGGGATAAATTTCCCAATTCATGTTTGTGTACTCCGAGTTTTTTTGGTCTATTTCTCTAATACCAAATGTTTTTTCACTTTTGTCTGATTTTACTAAATACCGAGAATAGCAATTAATACCTAGAAAATCAATAGGTGAGCAAATAATGTCCATGTCTCCCTTTTCAATATTAGGCATACCATATTCATTATTGAAATAATCAGAATTTATTGAAGGATATACGCCCTTAAAGATGGGGTCTAAAAACCATTTATTTTTGAAAGCATCATAAATTTCTGCAGCTTTATTATCTTCACTAGAATTAGTTAGAGGATAAACTTTTTTTAAATTGAGAGTAATTCCTATTTTACCCCTAATTTTCATCTTTCTAAACTCTTGAACTGCTTTGCCGTGAGATAAAAGGAGATGATGAGCTACTTGAATGGCCATTTTCTTATTTTTTATGCCTGGAGCTATTCGACCAAATGCATGCCCTTGATGAGCGACTACTCGTGGTTCGTTATGGGTAATCCATATATCGACTTTATTTTCAAACTCTTTAAAAAGAAACTTGGCATAATTAGTAAAATGGTCCACCGTTTCTCTGTTTGCCCATCCACCTTTATCTTGCAAAGCTTGAGGCAAATCCCAGTGGTATAGAGTTACAACAGGTTGAATATTATTTTTAATTAATGCATCAATTAACATTCTGTAAAAATCG
>JAUXTV010000041.1 GCA_030679025.1 Candidatus Woesearchaeota archaeon | reverse complement strand
GCAGGAAGCCAAGCATTAACACCTATAGTGAACCAGCCAACCAATAATGTTATCGTGCTTAAAATTAAGCTCCAGAATGCTGCTTTTGCGTTTGCTCTTTTCCAAAAAAACCCGCCAAAAATTACTGGTATAAAGTTTAGTGTTAAGAAAGTTGAAAGAACTATGAGTTTTACAATATTAGGAATAAAATAGGCGATGAGTAATGCAACTGCACTAAAGAGTACTGCAAAAATCCTTGTTAGATTTAACAGATGATGCTCGTTAGCATGTTTACGAATAAATTTTGCATAAATATCATTTGTGAAACTTGTAGAGCCGACAATTATTGTGCTGTCTATACTAGACATTGCTGCTGCTAAAATTCCTGCGAAACCAACACCAAGCAAACCAACTGGTAAAATAGTTGACATTAAAGTGAAGAGTCCTTGTTCTGACTTTATTTTTCTTTAAAATCTTCTCTGTTTCTCCATTGAGATCGAGAATAGGAATATTCACTTCTTTTTTGAGTTGGTCAATATAGACATATGCTGTATTGCATACTAGTACAATAAAATCAGCTCCTACATCTTGAAGATTTTTTAGTGCTTCTTTATACATAGTTAAATCAGGATTTTTTAAAAGCAACTCAGGTGCAGGTATACTTTCTAAGATTATATGCGGATATCCAATGTTGGACTGTACATTTTTTGATTGTGCTAGTTTTATTAGTCGCTCATAAAAGAGAGCAGAAGATTCTGGTCCAATACCACCCAATATCCCAATCTTAAGTTTCATATTATTCTATCCTCAAAAAATATTTTTTACATGTTTTGGTGTTACAATTGCACGGAACTTTTTTGCCTTTTTTTTCAGTTTTATTATAGTCAACAGTAATTTCTTCATCTGCGTTAATATCTCTTTTTGCAACCAATTTTGGTTGATCTGAAATGTCTAAAACAGAATTAGGTTCACATGAATGATTAACATAATTCAATACTTTCTCATCCGAAACCCATCTACATTTGCCTATATAAGCCAACTTTGATATAGCTTTGTCTGATAGTAGTTTCATAGGAACTTCATAAAATATTGATTTATTCTTGATATTTTTTGTGGTAAAAATTCCAATGCCATGGATATGACTTTTTTTCTTTATCAATAAATCTACCATATTTTTATAATTAATAATATCTATATAAATCTGTTCAAATTTATTAAAATGGTCAAAGCCTCTGGAGGGATTTGAACCCCCGACCTATTGCTTACGAAGCAATCGCTCTACCGAACTGAGCTACAGAGGCAATACCAACAATTCAGAAAAAGATTCTTTAAAAGACTTCTCATAAATAAACTTTTAAATAACATCGATAACTAGAAACCATGCAAAATCAACGCATCGAGCGTGTGAATCATCATGTGTCTTTACAAGAAAGAGTAGAGGAACTAGGAGTTAATATTTTCAAAGGAGTTGTTCTGCCTCTTTTTGCAGGAGTAACTGGGTATACTTTTGAAGGAGATATGGCTACTTTAGGTATTAGTACCGCGATAACAGCCTTAACATTACCTTTTTTATTAGAGCGAGAAAAGAGAACAACTACCCCTATAACTGTAGTAAGTTATAGTATGGGCACTTATATGGGTATAATAATCTGGCAGTGCCAACAGTATATCAGATAAAAATTTATACCCTTAATACAAATAAGAAAAGAAGAGTTAATATTCTACCGCAAATTCTAGTTGTTTTTTAACACGAAGTGCAGTTCCAGTGAAATTATACTCTTTGTAAGTGCTTAAGACTTTGGCAGCATTCATTATTGCAGTGTCATTTTTGCCAGAAACAATAATTGCATGTCTTCCAGCGCCAAAAGAATCAGGATATAAAGTAATAGTTCCTTCATTATCCACCAAGTCTTTGTCACAAGGTTCTGGATTGTTAAGAAGTGCTTTGATAAGTGTATTCGTACAGGAATTGCCCAGGAGAATGAAATGACTGTCTTTAGTCTTTATTTCAAAATCGCGTTTAACAATCTGTTGCTGGTTCGTTCCATAAACATCAACATAACCAAAAAGTTGTTCCTTAGGATTAGAGATAGTAAAATTTGACGGCATATCAAGACCATTGTCGCTTAATGCTCCACGCAAGCCATATTCAGTCCATCCAACTTCGACATCAGTATCTTCAATTTCTAAAGGTCCATTAACATTTAAACTGCTGCCAGTCATGTTGAACCCAGCTTTCCAGTCTCCCGAAACATCGCTGCCATTGATATCTAGTATATTATCTTGGTTAAAGAAAACAGGGATATAAATATAGTCTTTTGTTGAATTTTTATAAAGCTCACTTGTTCTGAATTCAAATCTACCTAATTCTTCATTAGTCGCGCTGAAAGCAAAAGATCCTGCCTTGGTTGTAAAAGTCAGTGAGGTATCGCTAAAGTCTCCATCACCATTCATGTCGAAAAAAACGCTTTGATTATCAATATCAGAAAGATTAAGAGAAAATGTTCCATCATCTAATTCGAATTTTCCAAAACCGCTGTTATTGTAGGAAACAGTATAGGTTGCAGGTATCTGGCCTTCCTGAACTTTTGCCATGTCGCTAAAAGAAACAGTCTGTTCGCTAACATCGACTCCATTGAGTTGCATAATATGTGCCCTGCCATTGAAGCTCAGGAAGAATTGATCATTGACAGTAATTGCCTGCGTCTCATTAATGACTAAAGCATGAAAGCCATTTCCTCCTCGTTTACCATAAGAAATAGTCGAGCAATCATCGCTTCTGCAAGACAAAACAGGAATGTCATAAATTTGTCCTAAAAAGTTATTGAATTGAGCATTATAAGTAAAACGATCAGTAGGATAAATCACAAAGTTTTCTATAGTGCCTTTGTCTTGGCCTCCTTTAGTAGTAACACCAGCAAATTCCATATCGAAGCTATCAAAGAGGATTCCTGATTTAAATTCTTTTTCTTGAATTTCAGCGCTGAGCTTCTTATTTATGTACAAAGTTTTTGAAGGTGTGTATGTGACTTCAAGAGAAGCTAGCTTGACAACACTTTCAGAAGAGACTCCTTCATCTACAGTCACACCAAGATTGACTTCTGTAGTTGGTAGGTGTTCATTGTTCATACTGATAGTACTTGAAAAATCATCGAGACTAGTATCTATATCCTCAAAAGTGATATGATCTCCTAAGAAAAAATGCACTCGGTCATTGCCAAGTTCTCCTGCCTCATTATCATAAACATTTCTTACTCCAAGAGACAGTGCCCCATGGTCAAGAACTGTAATGTCATTTTCTTTAATAGTATCAGTTGTTTCTCCATTGATAATAAACGTAGCTGATTTTGAATTCTGTGAAACAACAAGGAGTTCGACAATATATTCTTTGCC
>JAUXTV010000040.1 GCA_030679025.1 Candidatus Woesearchaeota archaeon | reverse complement strand
GATATTACTTCCATTTCCTACTTCTTTTATTGCATTTCCTGTAAGGGGGTTTGATAGCGCTACGAACATAATGAGGACTATACTTGCTACTGCAACATATTCTCTTTTTGCAACACTTGCTTTATCTCCTTTAATATAGTTAAGATCTCGTCGTGTCCTTTCTAAAAGCCTATTTGTCCTTCCCATTAATTCTGAGATCGGATTATAGAGATAACCCATGGGCCTAGAGTCATATCGTGGTTTTACAAGCTCATAAATTTTACCTGCCTGATCCATAACTTGTGCAAGATAATGTCTTCTTTCATTACTATCATCTATTTTGTCTATATCTCTCTCTGCGAACTCTATAAGTTCAATGGCTTGCCAAATATCATGTAGATCGTCCTTCTTTATTGCAACTCTTAAGCGTTGTTCACTAGTTTTTAATTCCCTTCTAATCATACCTTCTAATGAGTATACATCATCTACATCTACTTTTTCCATTCTTTTTCTATAATTCTCTTCTATAAAAACCTTTTTAGAAAAATAAATCTCTAATAACTTCAAAAGAGATGTGTAAATCCTTAGTCTTATTAAAAAACTTCTCCGACGCGAAGCGGAGTTGGTAAATCTGGCCTTGTTCTTAGATACTCAGCTCTACTTTTTGTTGTTTTTCGATGCTGTTCTTCAATTCCTAACATGATCAAAGAATCTCCACATGTTACTTGATGCTCACGTGGCAAGAATCCTTTGTTTTTAAATACATAAACGTCAACAGATGGATTGCCTGGCCATTGACTTATACTGTGAAAGTAAAACCAATCATGCCGCATCTTATTTGCATCAGCCCATACAACTACAATTGAATAATTATTCCTACCGAAGGGCAAGACAATATCATCTCCATCTATATGTCGTAAGTCTGCTACATCTTGCATGAGTTTTTCTAGATCTCCTGATTTATATTCATGGAGTGTTTCTACACCTTGTAAGGGATAAATAATTGTTTTTAATTCTTTGTGAACTATTGGTCTGTAAAACATTTTTTAATCCTTGTAAATATAAATCCCTGCGCCCGGACTCGAACCAGGAACCTGTCGGGATCGGCTAGTGAATTTTCACTGTTTCCGTGTGGAACCTCGATTCACGACATCTACAGCCGACCGCTCTACCATTGAGCTACACAGGGCCTAGTAAAAACTGAGTTCTTTCGTTTTTAAAGATATTGTTTATTCAAGAATTACTCTAATGGATTG
>JAUXTV010000148.1 GCA_030679025.1 Candidatus Woesearchaeota archaeon | reverse complement strand
GACATTTTTTGGGATGAAATTGTTGCTTTGGAAAGATTAGAAGGGGAATTTGAAGTCTACGATATTTCTGTTCCCGAACATCATAATTTCGTTGCTAATGATATTATTGTACATAACAGTTATTCAGCTTCAGTCATCGCGGAAGAAATGGCAAGACTCCCTGACGAGATTAAAAAAAATATTACTGTTCTCTTTTTCGACACGATGGGTATTTTTTGGACTATGAAGTATCCGAATACTCGACAAGAGGACTTACTTGTAGATTGGGGATTAACTGCACAAGGATTACCCATTACTCTTTTTACACCACAAGGACATTATCTTCAACAGAAAGAACGCGGCATCCCTGTAGATAAAATGTTTGCCTTGCAGACTTCTGAGTTAAGCGCTGGAGACTGGTGCAATGTTTTTGACATTAAATTGACAGACCCCTTAGGTATCGCAATTGAACGTGGGATGGATACGGCACAGAAACTCAGGAAAAATTATGATATTGAAGATATTATTATAGCGGTACAAAAAGATCAAAAAAGCACAAAAGAAGTCAAAGACGCAGTTGAGAATCGTTTCTTAGGCGCGAAGAAATGGGGATTATTCGCTGCGGAAGGAACTACTATTGACGAATTATTACAACCTGGCAGCGTGAATGTGCTTGATATTAGTACTTACACTAACAATCTCGGTAATTGGAGCATTAAAGGATTAGTTATTGGTCTCATCTCTAGAAAATTACTTGAAGAACGCATGAAAGCGAGAAAAATTGAAGAAGTCGCAGAGATCGCAAAACATAAAAGTTATTTCTATGAGGATGAAGCGAAAGAAACACCAATGGTGTGGATTATGATTGATGAATGTCATGAATTTTTACCCAGAGTAGGGAAAACTCCTGCAACAGATGCTTTGGTCCAATTGTTACGTGAAGGAAGACAGCCAGGCATTTCTTTATGTTTAGTTACACAACAGCCCGGAGAAATTCATCATGATGTTATGACTCAAACTGATATTGTTATCAGCCATAGATTAACTGCACAACGCGATATTGTAGCCTTAAACAGTATGATGCAAAGTTATTTGGTGACTGATTTGCAAGACTACTTGAATAATTTACCTAGAGACAAAGGA
>JAUXTV010000001.1 GCA_030679025.1 Candidatus Woesearchaeota archaeon | reverse complement strand
ATAAAGCGTCGGCAAGATAGATGTCTAACAACTTTTGAAGTTTTGCCTCAATCTGCGCTAACTGTTCTTTCAAAACGCTGGCTTCGCTTTGTGCGCTCTCTCGTGCTTTATCTTGTTCGCTATCCAACGCCGCCAAAACTTTTTTCGTGTCTTGGCTCGATAAAGAAACTTTTTGAAGGAAGTTTTTGATTTGTGCGACAAGCTGATTTTCAGAAAGATACTTTTCTTGGCAAACGCCTCGTTTCTTGGTGCAACGATAGTAAGTGTAAATCCCGCCATTTCCTTTCGCGTATTGCGCAGTAATGGAACAACCACACGAGGCGCATTTCATTAAGCCAAGAAAAGCAAAACTATGTTTTCTATCGGGGCGCACCCTTCCCCGCTTCGTCATCACTTCCTGACACCTATCAAAAAGTTTCTTTGAAATTAACGGCTTGTGTGTTCCCTCAAAAATTTCCCCTTTGTATCTCATTAATCCGATGTAAAAAGGGTTTTGTAAGATATGCTGAACATTGCTCGTTGATATTTTATTCCCGGCGTTCGTGAGCAGTTTCTTTTTCTCACACCAATTTGCGAGAGAATGGAGAGGATATTCTCCGGTGACGTACATTTCAAACAACTTGCGAACTTTTGGGGCTTTCTCGCTATCAACATCTATGCCACGAGTTTTAGGATTGTTGGTGTATCCCACCGGAGCCCAGCTAGGCCATACGCCATTTCGTATTTTCTGCCTCAATCCTCTTTTCACATTCTCTCGCAAATTGTCCACGAAGTACTTACTCTGCCCAAAAGCAATGTTCAACATAAATAATCCCTGTGGTGTCGGTTCAAACCAGAATGTCGGAAATTTTAGAGAACGAATCAAGCCACGATCTACAAAATGGATAATCTTTCCGCCATCAACCGAGTTTCTAGCCAATCTGTCTGGGTGCCAAGAAATTATTCCGTCAGCTTTTCCGGTTTCGATAAATGACAACATTTCTGCGAATTTAATTCGCCCGGGTTCTTTTGCGGTTTTGGCCTCTTGGAAAGAGGCGACAATTTCAAGTTTTTCTTTGGCGGCATACTCTTGCAACTCTACGAGTTGCG
>JAUXTV010000233.1 GCA_030679025.1 Candidatus Woesearchaeota archaeon | reverse complement strand
GTGTCGTCACCAGATCCCTTTATTTTAACAAAAGTATTAGCTAAGGAACGTCCATCAATACTAACTCCTTGGGAAAAACTGTCATCAGCAACATTTCTGTCAGTAAATTCCAGAGTTTGTGCTTCTAATGTAAAAGTTACTTGATCTTCCTGCTCTGCTGCTTCACTGACTAGCATTTTAGTAATTCCTACAGAGATTCCTGCGAGTGTTTCTACGTCGCCTACACTTCTTCTTCCTGAAATTTGCTTATTGACTTCGAGCGTGACAGCTCTTGATTCATCTTCTATGAGCGTTACTTTTACTGTATATTCTTTATCATTGAGCATGTATGTTTTTTCTTCACCTTCACGTAAGGTATCACTGATTGCTCCAGAGAGTAAACGCAAGGTAAGCTGATTGCCATTCTTACTTGCTTTTATTATACTATATGTTCTTCCTAAGATAAACAACTCCTCATTTTCTAGATCCACTAATTTAGCGCTTGTTATATCTGATGCTAATCCTTGGGAGAATTCTAGCTCATATTCGAAGGTGTCATTATTTTCCTCAAAGACTAAGAAGTCTGCTACTTCATTTTGATCATCTTCTGTAAAGAGAATACGTCCTGACAACAAATCTGTGCCTTTAAATCTAAGATATTGGTTAGCTAAGGTTGTTGATTTACCAGTACTGATCATGGTACTCTTTAACGAAGGCGTGTTAGCATCAGTAATTGCATCAATAACATCGCCTAGATATTCACCTATTTCTATCTGATTTGTTGTTGTTCCTAAACGAAGACTTTCTTGAGGGGTAGTTACTGGTTGTCTCGTACAAGCGCCTCGCTCACAGGTTTCTGGACAGGCATATACTTTAATGCGAACTTGATTCTGACTACAATAATATTCTGTGAGTATCCTGTCTTCACAATTGTCAGTCAAATCCTCATTTCCTGCCCTAACAGTTCCTTGCACTTCATAGATCATGCCATCATCAGAATCTGTACAGTCATGAATCACATTTCCTGTCAACTGCTCTTGCGCAGCAAAGAAAGAAGTCATGATTAACATTAAAGCAACTAGAATTGTTATGTCTTTTTTCACCTGAACACCTTTTCTTTAGTATGTCTTTCTCTTTTTAAGGATTTGGCTGATTTTTATACTGGTATTTTTTCACCATAAACTATTTAAAGCACTCTTTGGATAATTACCTCATGGCACTTGGATGGATTTTACTGATTATTGTCGCAGTTTTTGTACTTTACTTTATTGTGGCTTACAATAGACTAGTTTCTTACAAACATAGAATTAATAACGCATGGTCACAAATTGACGTGCAACTGAAAAGAAGATATGATTTAATTCCTAACTTAATCAACACTGTCAAAGGCTATGTCAAGCATGAGAAAGGTACTTTAAAGGAGTTGACTGATGCCAGAACCAGATTGATGAGCGGATCCATGGCTGAGAAGGCAAAAGCTTCCAACCAGATAACTGACGCATTGAAGACTATCTTCGCAGTCGCTGAAAACTATCCTAACTTAAAAGCAAGCGATAATTTCAAGATGCTGCAAGAAGAACTCTCAGGCACTGAAAGCAAGATAGCTTACGCGCGACAATTTTACAATGATAATGTCTTATCTTTAAACCAATCTCTGGAATCTTTCCCTACTAATATCGTCGGCAACTTTTTTGGCTTTAAACCTAGGGAATATTTCAAAGTGAGTGAAACTGAAACTAAACCTATCAAGGTAGACTTCTAATCATGTATGATGCAATTGCTTCGAACAAGCGGAAAACCTATCTTCTTATTTTCTTATTTTTTATATTCATTGTTCTTTTAGGTTATGTTATTGGAACGATTTATAGCACTCCTCTTTTTGGGTTGAGCATGGCATTTATCATTTCTTTTTTCTATATCTTGTTTAGTTTATTCGCTGGAGACTCTGTTATTCTAACTTTGAATTCTGCCAAACCTGCGGACAGACAACAACATCCTCATCTAGTCAATACTGTTGAAGGACTAGCCATTGCTGCTGGGATTCCTACACCAAAGATTTATGTGATTGATGATACCGCGATCAATGCTTTCGCGACTGGAAGAGATCCGAAACATGCAGCAGTGACAGTGACTACTGGCTGCTTGCAAAGATTAAAACGCGATGAACTAGAAGGAGTCTTAGCTCATGAATTAAGTCATATTAAAAATTATGATATTCGTTATATGTTGGTTGTTGTGATGATGGTTGGGATTACCTTAGTGTTAAGTGATTTCTTATTACGTTCTTTATGGATGGGTGGAGGCAGACGGGATGATAGCAAAGGCAATGCCATTCTGATTGTGATTGGATTAGCACTGGCTATTTTAGCACCGATCGCAGTACGTCTTATTCAACTAGCAGTCTCCAGACAACGAGAATTTTTAGCTGACGCCTCCGGAGCGATGCTGACTAGATATCCTCAGGGACTAGCAAATGCCTTGAAAAAGATTAGAGATGATAAAGAACCTCTAGTGGAAGCTGCTGATAGATCTACTGCCCATTTATACATTGAGAATCCTTTGGCTAAAACTAGAAAGAAATTATCTAGCGTATGGTCTACACATCCTGATGTTAATCTAAGGATTGAAAGACTAGAGAAGATGTAAATTACTTATCTACTCTATTTATTAAAAAGTCTTCTTCTGTTAACAGTACTTTTTGATCACAGGCAGTTAAAATATGATTCGACATTGAAAACAAAGAATTTCTTCTCTTATCTGTGAAATAATAAATTATTATTTTAGTATTGTGTTGCTCTCTTAAAGTGTTTAAAACTGGAACGAAATCAGTATCACAAGTAATAATGATTATATTCTTTATATTTTCTTTCAATGGTTCACGAAGAAGGTCTATCGTTAGTAAAGTGTCTACGCCTTTTTGTGTAAATTTATCTCCTATTTTTTGTAAACGTCCTTCACGAATTGTAATCTGTTTAATTTCTTTTAATTTTGTGATAAAAGAATCATAGTTTGCCTTTCTTTTTATTTCATCAATAGTTGAGATCTTGCTTTGGAAAGGTGGAGCGGTATAAAAATAAATATGCTTACAAAATAATTGCTGCTTTCGTGCCAGATGATTTGCAAATTTTACAAGATTTGTTCTAAGATATTTACCCTTTCCTAGATATTTAGATATTTTTGATAAATAAGCACCATCTATAAAAATAAGAGTAGAGTCAAACATTGTATAAATCTAAAGAATCTTTTATTCATTTAAGTTTGCGAACAAAACCCGAAAAATCACTCTTATTTAACGAGATTATTTCGATTCTTCTCGAAAAATATTCGGTATTTTTGACTATTTTCGAAAAAATTAAGCGTAAAGTTTATAAATGATCTCAATATCTTATACTGTAATATGAGCCCTAGTGATCTTACGGGGTCGCTAGATGATTTCTTTTTTATCTTAATATTCTTAGCCTCTTTTTTAGTTCTTTTCATGTGGAATCTCTCTATTATTTATTCAGATGTCGACAAAATATCGATAGCTCAGTTAGTTGTTTTCAAATTTGAGTTTCAAAGGGTATGTCTTAATTGAATATTAGGAAATTTAACTATACACAAACTGTGGACACTTCTTTCAATAGGACAAATTGTAACCACTTAATTTTTTGAGATTGTCAGATACACTTTTAAAGCATTGATAATTGTTCTTTGTATGCAAGTTGGCTTTGTTGGAAAACCATCCACAGGAAAAAGCACCTTATTCAAGGCCGCAACGTTAGCAGATGTAGCAATTGCCGCTTATCCCTTTACAACTATAAAACCTAACAGTGCCATTGGCTATGTCAAGATTGACTGCATCGACGTTGAGTTTCATGTCCAATGTAATCCTAGAGAGGGCTTCTGCAGCAAGGGACAACGTTTCTTACCTGTACAACTCATTGATGTAGCTGGATTAGTTCCTGGAGCTCATGAAGGCAAAGGCATGGGTAATCAATTTTTATCTGACTTGAATCAAGCTGACGCGCTTATTCATGTTGTTGATATGGCTGGAGCTACTAATGAAAAAGGAGAACAAGTTACTCCTGGCAGTTATGATCCCGCGAAAGACGTGCAATTCTTAGAAATTGAATTAGATATGTGGTACTTGAGCATTTTAAAAAAAGGCTGGGAAAAACTCTCGAGAAAAATTGCTTCTAGTAAAGGGAATGTTGCTGTTGCAGTCGCTGAACAAATGAGTGGATTACGAGTTACTGAACCTATGGTCAAAGAAGTTATTCGAGAGTATCCAGAGAGCATGGATCATTGGGATGAAACCTTATTGATTCAACTAGCACGAACTTTACGCCAGAAAAGCAAGCCTATGATTGTTGCCGCGAATAAAATGGACTTGCCTGCAGCTGAAGCTAATTTAAAGAGAATGCAAGCAACGTTTCCTTCTGTTCTTTTCATTCCCTGCGCAGGAGATGCAGAACTAGCATTACGAGAAGCAAACAAAAAAGGATTGATTGACTATGTTCCTGGCGAAGATCATTTTGTGATGAGGGAAGGATTAAGCGCGCAACAAAAAACTGCTTTAGAGCATATTAACAAAACTGTTTTGCAGAAATTTGGATCTACTGGCGTGCAAGACGCCTTGAATAAAGTTGTTTTTGAGCTATTGCATTATATAGCTATTTATCCTGGTGGAGCGAATAAGCTTGAAGATAAAAATGGTAATATTTTGCCTGACTGTTTTTTGATGCCTCCGGGCAGCACTGCGATTGATTTTGCTTTTAGACTCCATACTGATATAGGTAGAAATTTTATCAAAGCGATTGACGTCAAGACGAAGCGTGTTGTTGGTAAAGATCATGTGCTGAAACACAGAGATGTCATTGAGATTGCTGTGAAGAAATAACTTATTGATGTAAATCTGTTTCTTCCATCTGTACTCGTAATAACTTCTTTAAGGGAGCATTAGCGTACACTTCTGCAAATGATTTTCCTTCTGGATATTGTTCATATCCTAATAACCATGGTTGCACTTTAGCTGCAGCTTCTGCTAAATTTATTGCATCTTGACGATAGGAGAAATGTCCTTGTGGCGTAGATCTAGTCCAAACTAAATATTGTAACTGATCCATCCCTAAAGACATTGTTAGTGTGTGATTGGCTGCCATAGGAACTAGATATTGTGCTTCGAATGGGAATTGTCGTGCGACTTTTGCTTCTCCTTCTGCTGCTCTTTCCATAGCTTCTCTAAATCTTGTCTGTACTTCTGGATGCATCTCTTGAATAGTAGCCGGAGTACTATATCCAGAGGCTAGTGTCAGTAGAGGTTCAGACCTATCATTTTTCTGATGTCTTCTTAGATCTCGAATTGCACCCACATCTGAACGAATTTCAACGGTCATTTTTACCAAATCAAATTCTTCATCTGTTTCTAATTTTTCATCAGTTCTTTCTCTATTCGCAACTATTCTTTCTAACATCGCTAATTTTTCTCTAAACTGCATTGTTGCGATTCTCTCTCGACATTCTCTGAAGGTACCACCCATTTCATGACGCTTTAGTACATGTGCCAATACACTATTTAGACTGTCAGCATTATATTCAAGAACATCTACTCCTTTTCCAAAGTGAGGTGATCCTGGTCTGAAGGGTAGATCGCCTCTTAACTTTCTCTCTTCGAAATCATATCCAGCTAATTTATCAGCATAGTAAGGATTCTTACCAGTATATTTTAATAATGATGGAGCAATCTGACCTGCATTTCTTTCAATAGCTGCTGCAGCTTCTTGCAATTCTGTTAAGGGATGTCCCTTCCAGGCAGCAATATCAAATTCTAAGGATCGTGCATCTGCAATCCACGCAATATTTGTCTGAATCGCTTGTGGTAATAAATAACGTGAAACATCAAATGCTTTAGCTCTTAGTTCACGAGTATATTTCACTTCTTGTTTCGCTTTTTCTTCCGCTCTTACTTTTACATCCTGTCTTTCTAAC
>JAUXTV010000232.1 GCA_030679025.1 Candidatus Woesearchaeota archaeon | reverse complement strand
ACCAGGTAACTTACTTAACATACAAGAACCTGACATTATCAGTTTTCATATAGTTGAGAGCTTTAATGATTTAAAAAAGGTTGAAAATGTAATCAAACCATTTCTAAATAAGATAAGACATTATGAGTTTATTAGAATTGAAGAACAAACACAATATAATCTTTTTCCTGACGAAGCATATCGTTATTTATTAGCAACATCAAGTTGAAAACTAAACAAATCGCTTACACATTTCTGACTGTGGTGATCTCTTGTCCCTTCTTCTTATGCATACTGAAAATGCCCTCAAAATCAAGTTTTTGAGAATATTTTAACTGTAACCACAGTTCCAATCGGAAAGGTTATATTCTTGTTCGAATTTATTTCATAAGTTCTTAGTTTTGTTTGTGTCATAGTAAACCAAAAAGCTAAGAACAAATATTTCTACTTAACTGTCAAACTTGTGGTTTAAAGGAATTCCTTGATTATATTCTTTTACAATCTAATTAAGATAATTTACTATATTAATTAACAAAAAATGATTATATTTAAATTTTACTATTTTTTGTTAATTAAATAAGTAGAAATATCTAAAAAGGCTAATTACTTCTAGAATGTATGAAAAACGACTTATATAGAATAAAACCTAATGCAAGCGGAGCTAACAACAGCAGTAGCTTCGGTAGAGCTGGCACTCCAAAAGATGTGCCTTATGTTGGAATTGAAATAAGAAAAGCTACTGCCGAAGATCTTGGAACATTGTTAGATAGAGTATATGAGGCTAATGAACCTGCAAAACAATTTTGGAAAAGTAATGGGTTCTCTTCTCATCAAGTAATTTTACGAAAAGATGGGGCAACCGCTAATGCAAGCGGGGCTAATACTGCTGTTGGCTTCGGTAGAGCTGGCACTCCAAAAGATGTGAAATATAGGGAGGGGTAATTATGTATGAGCTCTTCACATTCCGCATTGATTCAAAGTCAATTTTTAATATTAGAATTGTTAGCAAAAGGTAAGAATCCAAAAGCAATAGCTCAGTTCTCCAGAGACCTTATTTCTAATATATATCCTACAGAAGGAGAAAATGCTCCGCCAGGATCAGAATTGGGTCTAAGTGTGAATGATGTTTGCAACTTAAGATGCGGACATTGCTATTACAGCTCCACTCATCAAGCAGGAAGTAAAGAAAGTAAAGAAACCAATGTTTTAGATCTTAGAGATTGGAAAAAAGTTCTGGATCAGGCCTTACCTCTTGGTTTTTGTCATATAAGCATAGTTGGAAAAGAGCCATTGCTAAGTCCAGATATTACCTTTGGCATTTTTTCCCATTTGGAAGAAAAAAGAGGAGAATTTCAAGACATAAGGCTTGAACTAATAACAAATGGAACTTTGATAGCCTGCAATAAGGAGAGATTAGCAGAACTTCCACAAATGGATTTCTTTTCAGTGAGTCTTGATGGCTATCGAGAAGATCATGATAGCATAAGGGGTAAAGGTATGTATCAGAAGTCCTTGGAAGGTCTTAGAATAGCCGCAGATATAGGAGTAAGAAACCTTACAGTAATCACCACAGCAATGCCTCAGAATATTGGGTCCCTAGAGAGAATGATGGAAGATATCGCTGACAGAGGGGTAGAATATCTAACTATTGGCTTTTGTTTTGAAACTGCATATAATAACCCAAGTCTTGTTGCAAATAGCCAAGTATTTTATGAAGTGTTAAAGAAAGTCAGGGGTGCACCAAAAGGATTAGATATAACTTTAGGTCTTACTGGATCAGATCATGCCAATTTAATTGCTGACTTGTTCAGAACTGGTTTCATTCAGAAAGGTCATCTTGCAGTAACTGAAGATCTTGCTCCTGCTCTAATAATCCCTCTTAATGATGATCCAAGAACAGCTGTGCAAATAGCTATGTTGCCTATGATGTTTTATGAGGGTTTCAGAATAGATTATAATGGAGCGGTAATTGATTTTTGTGAAGATCTGAGAAAACCTGAAACTAAGGCGGGATTTGGAAATGTTAAGAAATATTCTGTTTTACAATCATATCAAACAGCAAAAGCTCTCTGGCCTTCTTATACTGAAAGATATTATGAAAGGTTTGCTGCTGCATTCAGAAGTGAGCCATTAAGCAATCTAAAGGCATGGTATGATCATAAATAAATTATCAAATGCTTGCGACTACCCCTGGTCAGAGAAGTGGTGGAAATCACGGAATTATATATCTGTAGTTACAAATCGTCCATCTCTGACTGTCTTTAAGAAAAAAGGGTAAGTGACATCCCCATTTATATCAAATGAGAGAGGACCAAACAAAGAATTATACTCTTTAGTATTTTTGAAGTAGGTTTGTATACACTCTTTATCTCTTCCGCAGTCTTTTATTGCGAGCACTGTTAGCTTAAATCCTTCATACCCTTCAGCAGCATAAGCATCTGGTACTGTTCCATACTTTGTTTGAAATTCCTTGACGAAGTTCTTTACTTCTTTGGTTTGTTTAGTTCCATCAAAAGGATAAGCGTAGAGCAACCCATTGGTTATTTCTTGAGGCTGCTGTAATACTACTGGATCTTCTGCAGAACGCGTACTGATGAATTGTGCTTTGATATCTAATTCTCTGGCTTGTTTGAGTATTAATCCATAAGAGACTGCAGTTCCTACCATAAAGATGGCTTCTGGTTTTTTACTTTTGATCTTTGTCAAGAGAGTACGAAAATCATTTTCCTCTGGCAAAAAAGATTCTTCAGCTACAATATCAATAGATTCATCAAGTTGTTTTTGTAAAGCTTCTTTGATGCCAACACCAAAATCATTGTTTATGTAGACTATAGCAAGTGTTTTGAATTCTTGTTTCTGGATAACTTCTGTGATAGCACTTACTTCAATATCATTTTTGGTACTTACACGATAACTCAGATCATTGGGAGAACTATATTTATTTGTCGATGAGAAGATCGCCATTTGTAAGATATTATCTTCTGTTGTCAAAGGCAGGACTGCTAAAGATACTTGACTTGCGGCCGTGATTACTGCATCTATATTCTCTGTGTTCTGTATTTTTTTATAAGCTGCAACTCCCCCTTGTGCTGTATATTGAGTATCTTCATAAACTATATTTACTGTAAAATCTGGATAGCTCTTTTGTATTTCCTCTTTGGCAATCTCTATACCACGACGCGATGCTTCTCCATAATAAGCAGCATTCCCTGTCAGAGGCAGAAGCACTCCTATTTGCACTTCTTTAGAAGCATTGTTTTGACTTCCTCTTAACTGGAAACCGAGAATTCCTATAATAAGAACAATGATAACTAATACTCCAATAATACCTATTGTTCGTTTGTTCATTTCTCCCCCATAGTACTTTTACAACATATCTCTTGTAGTATATCTAATCTCTCTCCCACCTAGTGAGGTGTATATAGGAAAGCTTTTAAGTGGGTAAACTATCTTTTCAAGATGCTAGAACCGTTGCTCCAAGACATAGGGTTAACCAAGGGAGAAATCACAGTCTATTTGACTCTCTTGCAGATTGGCGAAACTACTACTGGCAAGATTATAGAAGCAGCACAAATTTCCAGCGGAAAGATCTATGAGATCCTTGAAAAATTAATCAAAAAAGGTTTGGTTAGTTATATCATCAAGGAGAAAACCAAATATTTCAGCGCTGCATCACCACGTCGCATTGTGGATTACCTTCGTGAAAAAGAAGACCGTCTCAAACAACAAACTGAAGATCTCCTTATAGCCTTACCTTCTCTAGAAGAGCTTGAACAACTGAAAAAGAAAACTTATGACATCCGTTTGTTCCAAGGCTTTCGAGGAATACAGACTGTTGCAATGGAAGCTCTTCATGAATTGACTCCTAAAGATGAAGTGCTGGGCATGGGTATTTTTTCCAATAAACCTCAACAGTTTAATCTTTTCTGGCCAAAGTGGCATAAACTTCGTATTCAAAAGAAAATACCTTGTCGTATATTATTCTCTGAGAAAGGAGTTTACTATAAGAAATTACAAACGCTATCATATACTAAGATCAGAATTATCTCCGGTGTGACGCCTGCAGCAGTCGATATTATTGGAGATCGTGTTTTGATTTTTACTCATGGAGAAATCCCTAGCTGCCTTTCCATCCAACATCCAGAAATAGTGCAGTCCTTCAGAACGTTCTTTGAAACTTTATGGGGACATGCTAAAAAATAATGGATTATTCTAATCTTGTAAACTTGCCATTTTTGACTGTTTTCATGAAGAAATCATAATAGACATCCCCATTACTATCAAAAGATAAATTACCGAATACTGAATTATATTCTTTTAAATTAGTTAAGTAGTTTTGAATACATTGGTTATCTTTTCCACAATTTATAAACGCTAATGTAACTAGTTTAAAACCTTCGTAGGCCTCTGCTGAAAATCCATCTGGATTTTTACCATACTTTTCTCTATAAGCATTTACAAATCTTTTTACTTGTGAAAGCTCTGAATGAGGATCAAATCCATAGGAATAAATAATTCCTTCTGCTAATTCTCCTGCATTATTTATTAAATTTGCATCTTCTGTTGATCTAAATCCAATAAATTGAACCTCCAAATCAATCTCTTTTGCTTGTTTCAATATTAATAATATATTGGATGCTAATGCTGGGATAAATACTATATTCGCATCACTTTCTTTAATTTTAAGAAGAGATGCTTTAAAATCTGTTTCATCTGTAAGAAACCCTTCTTCTGAAATTATCATAACTGTTGCGTCTTTATCTTTTAATTCTTTCTTTAAGGACTCAGTAATGCTAACTCCTATCTCATTATTCATGTAAAGTATACTGACTTTTTTATATCCTTTTTTTATAATATAATCTGCTATTGTTTTTGCTTCAACATTTGTGGTTGGACTAGTTCTAAAAGACAAATCATTCGGTGTTGAGTAAGTTAGAGCAGATGCTGAAACAGCCATTTGTAAAATTTTATCATTTTGCGCTAATGGCTGAACGGCAAGAGAGACAGAACTTGCATGTGTAATAATAGCCTCAATATTATCTATTTCTCTCATTTTCTTATAGGAATCCACTCCTCCTTTCGCTGTAAAAAAGCTATCTTCATGGAATACCTTAAAATTAAAAGTTGGATAATCCTTGGAAATTTCTTCTTTAGCAATTTCAACCCCTTTCATGTTCTCTTGGCCATAATAAGCAGCAGAACCACTTAATGACTGGGTTACTCCAATTTTTATAATCTCTTCAGTTTTCGTAGTTGAATTGAATATGAATATTCCAATAAGAATAACTATTATAATTCCTATAATGCCTAGATGCTTTTTATTCATCTTTTTTTATACTATCCCCTCCTTAATAAACTATTCTCCTAAATACGCTTCCAGTACTTTCTTATTCTTTTGTATTTGCTTTGGTTTGCCTTCAGCAATGACTTTTCCAGCGTCCATGACAATAACATGATCTGCGATGTCCATCACGAAATTCATATCGTGCTCTATAACAAAAATAGTTTCTCCCTGCTTCTTTAATTGTTTCAAGATAGCTTTTATTTCTTTTCTGATCAAAGGATTTACACCAGCAACTGGTTCGTCTAACATCAATAAATCATGGGGTTTTGCCATAGCGATAGCCAAATCTAATAATTTTCTTTGTCCATAACTCAAGTCTGTTACATAGGTCTTCAGATCTTTGTGCAGTCCAACTCTCTTGATGATCTGCTGGATTTGTTTTGTTTTATCTGCTGGATTTTTCCAGAGACTTCGCAACAGAAGTTCATCTTCTTGTGTCA
>JAUXTV010000231.1 GCA_030679025.1 Candidatus Woesearchaeota archaeon | reverse complement strand
AAAAGATGTTGATACTGTATTAATGGGCTGTATGGGTGAACATTGGAAAAGTCTGCCAAGTTTTATAAGAGAGAATAGAGAGCAGGTTAGAAAAGAAAGTACTAAACTTTTGGATAGACTGCGTTCAGAATTAATAGAGGTAAAGGATGAAAAAGTACTCATGGAGCTAATGGATCAATATATTGCTCTGCAAACAAATGAAAGAAAAAGAGCATTCACACAGGCGTTTAAAAATGGACCTTACAAAAGTCCTCCTTTTATATTAACCGGACAAGGATATGTCTCTTTCTGGCCAAATCTAAGTCAACTAGGAACAGCTGCCGTTATGCAAGAAGGAGAAAATATTACCATATATGTTCGACATCCTATTAATAGCGATGTACACAGAGTAAATTATTACCTAGATGATAGGTTGGGACTTACAAATAAAGTGGATGGAAAGTTAGCAGGATTTGTTTGGACTGTTCATCAAGATCACGAAAAGCAATTAGTCGTTATTGATCCATCAAGAGTTGGGCTTCGAACAGACGTCAGAACAGAAGATGGATATATTATTGTAAAAACTCCAGCAGGAGTCTATAGTTGTCAATTCGCTGATGAAAATAGAGTAGTCTCTATCAAAAGAAAAAAGTAGATAAGAAGTAATTCCTATCAGAAAATTATATAAAAAGAAGAGATCTCCTATTCCTATGGAAAATATTTCTTTAAAAGAAGTGCAGGCAGCAGTACATAAGTTTGTCCAAGAAAGAAATTGGGAAACTCCTCCTGAAGATATTGTTGTTCATATGTTAGAAGAATTTGGAGAAGTAGCAAGAAATGTGCTCAAACTCAAGAATTATGGCGGAAAACATACAGATAAAGAGCCCATTAACATGGAGGAAGAATTAGCGGACGTCCTCTATTGTTTAGTAAAGTTAGCGAATGCCACAAACGTAGACATATCACAAGCATTTGTAGACAAGATGGAAAAGAATAGACAAAGATTTCCTGTCAAAAATTAACGTCTAGTTCTCTGGCTGCCACCGCGTTTGTAAGGAGTATGTTTTGTCTTGCCTTTTTGTGTTAATCTTTCACCAGGGTAAGCAGCATCGTAATCTTCTCCCTCATCATACTCACAATCTTTGCAGCAGACATAAGTAAATCCACTTTTTGCTTTAAGTTCGATGTTCTTAGAACCACAGACAGGACATATCTTAGGATCGTGCATACAAATAAGAAATCAGAAGAAGTATTTATGGATTTTGGAAAAAGTTAGCTACCCCTTACAATGAGATAGAGTAATGTAGAGGGTAAACTTTATAAAGACAGAAAACATGAAGATAGTATGGTCTATATCTATAAGAAAACAGCAGGAAACAAGGTATATTACTATCTCCGAGCCTCTGAGCGAAAGGGAGAAAAAGTAGTGGTAAAAGACATTGTGTATTTAGGAAGCACCATCCCAGAAGTAAAAAAAGCACTAGAACACCTGCCAAAGCAAAAGGAACAGATAAGAAAAGCATACAAGACTATACATCGATTTCTTGAAGCAAATCACTATAGAGAAAAAATACTAGAGAAAAAAGTAAAGCAGGATGCATGGTTAGAAGAGCAGCTCACACCCATAGAAGCATGTGCTTTGCATTACAGAACTACATTCCAACTGCAGCCAAAGATAACACAGCAGGAAATCTTGAAGAATTTTATAGTAGAGTTTGCATTTAATACAACAGCCATAGAAGGAAATACAATCAAACTGAATCAGGCAAGAAGCTTGCTGCAAGACGGTTTAACACCCAGCAATAAAACAGTCAGAGAGATCCATGATCTGCAGAATACAGAGAAAGTATTTTTTGAACTCATGAATAGCAAAGAAGAAATAACTCATGAATTTATAATAAAGACGCATGAAGCGTTAATGGAGCACATTGATCCCAGAAAAGGATACAGAACAGAAGACGTGCGCGTCATCAAAGCGAATTTCAAGGCAACGCCAGCACCCTATGTAAGAACAGATATGGAATTATTGTTGAAATGGTTCCAAGAACAGAAAAATAAGTTGCATCCTTTAATATTAGCAACACTCTTTCATCATAAGTTTGAGAAAATCCATCCGTTCATGGACGGCAACGGTAGAACAGGAAGAATGCTGATGAATTATATACTCCTAACAGAAAAATATCCTCCCCTAGTTATCCGAACAAACAAAAGAACTGTATATTTGCAAGCGCTAAGAGAGGCAGATAAGAGTGATTTATTTAAAACAGAGAAGGAAGCATATAAACAACTAGTTAATTTTGTAGCTGCAGAAATGAATGAAAATTATTGGAATATCTTTCTCTAAGAACTACCCCTTACAATGAGATAGGATAATGTAGAGGGTAAGATGCCCATTCGTCTTATTCAACCAGTGGTAACTCAACTTTATATAGATAAAAAAGATCTCATTTTCTAAGAAATTTGGGGGTGAAGACAATTTCACAAAAACAATTTGCAACATGGTTAGGTGTAATCTTATTAGTAGTAGGTCTCTGGGGTCTCTTCAACGGATCAATGTTGATGTGGTTCCAAGTGAACAGTACTCATAGTTGGGTGCACATAATCTCAGGTATTTTAGGTTTATTAGCGGGCTTGACAGCAGCAGGCGCATATGCAGGAACATTCAATAAAGTCTTTGGCATTGTATATTTGTTAGTAGCAATCCTTGGCTTTGTAGGCGTAACTGCAATCGTTGATCTATTAATGTTGAACACTGCAGACAACTGGTTACACTTGGTAATTGGTGTAGTCACTGCTTGGGTTGGCTTCAAAGCTTAATCCAATTTTTATTTTTTTATTTTCTTTTTTTCTAATATTTTCGTAAACTTTCCGGAAAAAACACAGTAAAGTTAATTAAGAAGAAGATCTCTGTTTTTAGGATGGAAGAGAAACCTCTAGTTAAAATACAAAAAGTAAAGAAAGACTACTTTGGTATCTTAAAAGGGATGCGAAGAATGACTAAAGAAGATGAATTAGACATCTGTCCTAATCTAGAAAAGAGATTCATAAAAAAATATTAAGGATTCTGCACATAAGTTTCGAGAGAAGGATTTTCCGTCTTCTTGATTGCTGGTGCGATACCAAAAAATCTTCTATAACGGTCTTGTATGGGACCATAAAATAATGAGTGTGGAACTGCAGTAAGCATACCGATTGTCCAAGCAGTAGCAGTTGATTTCCATTCCCAATTGCCAGTTCTATACATCCCCCCCATAAGCATGCCTGCATAAACAAATGCTTGAATAGGCACAATGGCAAGTGCATTGACTTTCATTTTATCTACAAGAGGACTTTCTTTAGTTACATGCATTTTTTCTGCAATCTTATTACGAAGCCAACCAATAGGACGCATAACTGCAGCATGAACTAACATACCTATTTTTCTAGTTTCATAAACAGTGTCATGATCTGTTTGTGCAAGAAGCTCTTGAAGACCATAAGTAGTAGTATAATAGAGCCATCCGCTGGAAACATCCACAGAATACTTATAGAACCAGCGATGAGCATTTGCTTTGCAATGATTGTTCCATCTGTCTTTCCAGGAATAATTTAGTTTGTCGTCGTCTTGAGTCATTGGTATCACCTACAAATAAGTAGATACTAGAGTATATAGAATAGTGCCGTCGATTTTCTTCGACAAATAACAAGATTTAAATAATCCTAAAAGGTATTAGGGAGCATGGAAGAGGAGCTTCGAGATTATGGACTGTCAGAGAAAGAGATCAAAGTCTATGTAGCATGTCTTAAAGCAGGAGCTTGCACTGCAAACAGAATCAGTGAATTAGCAGACCTCAGAAGAGGAACAACCTATGATATTCTCGAGTCCTTAAAGGAAAAGGGGCTCATCAGTTCATTCAAAAGTGGAAAGAAGTCTCATTTTCAAGCTACAGAACCAAAAGAACTGTTAGTCTTGCTCAAGGAAAAAGAAAGAAGATTAGCAGAGATTATACCATCCTTAGAAAAAATAAAATCATCAGTTATAAAAAAGCCAGAAATAGTATTGTTTGAAGGATTTAAAGGGGTATTAACTATGTTAGAAGAGCTCTATAAAGAAAAAGAAATCTTACTCTATGGAAGTGCAGAAAAAGTTGCTCAAGTACTCAGACACATTCCAAAAGCATTCGCTCTGAAACGTGCAAGAGAGAAAATATTTATGCGTATTATATTTGAACACTCAGAAGATGCTGAATTTAGAATGAAAGATCCTAGAATAGAAAAAGTTACAAAAATGAGATTTGTAGAAGAAATGAAAAAATTTCCAACAGTAACATTAATTGCAGGAGAAAAAGTAGGTATAATACCTTTAGAAAGAGAATTAATAGCTATTTTAATTAAAAACAAAGAGACAAGTGAAACACAGAGATTAATTTTCGAAAACTACTGGAGACAAGCTACAAAGTAAGAAGACAATGAAAAAAGTATTTGCCAAAGACGAACTAAAAATATTAGGAGCATTCTATGTCGAAAGATTCATTTCTCACTTAATGTACTTTGCTCCTGCTTTTTGGATTATTTTCTTTAATAAAACACTAAGCCTAACACAAATTAGTATTTTAATCTTTGCTCTCGCACTAACAACCTTTGTTTTTGAAGTACCTACTGGTGCTTTTGCAGATTTATTTGGACGAAAAATTTCAACTCTTTTTGCTTACTTTATGATGGGTATTTTGTTGCCTGCATTTATATTTGTCCATAATTTTTATCTGTTACTGGTGTTATTCTCCTTATGGGGATTATTTGATACATTCTATTCTGGAGCAAGAGAGGCTTGGACAATAGATAATTTAAAATATTATAAGCGAGAGGATTTAATCAAGAGTTATTATCTTAAGGAATACTCTCTAACTAGATTAGGATTATTCTTATCTGGGATTGTAGGAGCTTTTATTGTAGCAAAACTAGGCATAAATGCAATCTGGATATTTGCTAGTTTCTCATGGATTATCTCATTCATTCTTATTTTACCTGTAAAAGAGCATAAGCTAACAAAAGAGAAAAAGATTTCCTTTAAAAAATTACATACACAATCAAAAGAGGCAATAAGCTATTCTTTAGAACATAAAGTGTTATTGTTTATTTTACTGGCAACATTTTTTATTATGTTTAGAGATTCATTCGGTGGACAACTTATTTGGCAGCCATTTCTTCAAGATTTAGGAGTTCCTTTGTATGCCTTTGGTTTGCTATTCTCAACATCTGCGGTGATAGGAAGTATTGCACCATTAATTGCAAAACCTCTTCTAAAAATATGTAAACATGAGAAAAATTATTTGATAATATTATTAGTGGCAGGAATGCTGCTGAACTTCGGAGTGTTGTTTGTTAAGAGTTCTCTCGCTGGTATTATTTTAATGCTCTCTATTTTATTTCTCATCGACTTATCTCTTCCCATTGGAGATGCTTTCACGCAAAAGTTTATTCCTAGTAAGACAAGGGCAACTATTCTTTCTTTTAAGAGCATGATAATCTCTTTAGCTTATGCTATAAGTTATCCTATTGCTGGTTTAGTTGCAGATACATTTGGAACACAAAGCACTATTATATTTGGAGGTTTATTTTTAGTTCCTGCAATATACTTTTATTGGAAAATAGATCTAAAGAAAAAATGATTATTTCTTATATTTCTTGACAAACTTTTCCATTCTATCCATAGCAGTCTCGATTTTTGGTAAAGCAGTAGCATAGCTGCACCTGATATAGCCTTCACCATAAGTACCAAATTCTTTACCAGGTACAACAGCAACCTTTGCCTCTTTCAAAAGTTGGAAGGCAAATCTAAAGCTATCATCCATGACGTCCTTGATATTGGAGAAAGTATAAAATGCACCGTTGGGAGTTGCAGTCGGTAGTCCCATTTGATTCAATCGTTTGACAATGTATTTTCTCCGTTGATCATATTCTTTTCTCATAGCTTCTGTGTATTTAGGATCCATGCTCAGTACTTTTGTCCCAACCATCTGGCTAATCGTAGGCGCTGCCAAAGTAGTATAAATATGGGTCTTGGTCATGGCTTCAATTAACAGTTTTGGTCCAACTGCATAACCTAATCTATAGCCGCACATCGCATAGCTCTTGCTGAAAGTTTGAAACGTGACAGTATACTTGTCCATGCCATTGAGGCTTGCC
>JAUXTV010000230.1 GCA_030679025.1 Candidatus Woesearchaeota archaeon | reverse complement strand
TTTAGCGTTAAGTTATTTGTTAGTGACTAGCGAGAAAAATAAATATTATCCAGCAATGCCTATTTTATCTGCCGGCTGCTTTTTAGGATTGGGATTAGCTTATCTTCTCTTATTCTAATTCTGTTAGGGGTTTTCTATCTTGACATCTTTCTTCGTCATCTGTTGAGTGCTGATACAAGGGATGTTCATTGCTTAGTATAAACTCACCATCAAAGTTTGGAACTATTGGTATTGCGTTACCTGAGTACCATGAACTAAGAGGTATTTTCTTTGTTACTGGAGGCAGAACTCTAAATTTCTTTCTTATACTTTGATAGTGATCGTTCATTTTTAGTCTTCTCAGAACTTGTTTCTTTTGAGCATGTTACTTTTTACTTAAGCAACAGTCAAAATTTCAAATTGTTTACTTTGACACATACATTCAACACAGTCAGGAACTTCTGGCTGATCTAGGGTGAATATTGCGCCGCAGTCTTTGCATTCAGCTTGGTACATTGTTTCTCAACCTATAGTTTATATGATGTATATACTTTTAAGTGATGAACTTCTATATAAATGTTGGCTTTTTTGAGAGGTGCACCTAAGCTGTTAGATTGACTAGAATTAGAGACTTATTCATTTGCCAATATTGCTTCTAAAGCTGGCTCTTCTACTGGAGGAATCTCCCCGCTTGAGGCGTTCTCAGTAACTAAAGCGTCTATTTCAGACTCTTGCCCCATAATTTTAACTGAAAATCCTCTTTGTTGTAATCTGCATGCTAATCTCTTCATGCTCCGTATTGTTCTTTTTTTTGCTTCTTCATAAGTTTCTCGAGTTACTTTCCCTTGTCTAACATGATATAATCCTTTCTTGCTTTCTATGCTTACACTAGTGTGAGTGTATCTTCTTTCTGTCTCTTTTGTATAATTAACATAGAAAAGAACTAACTCTGTTTCGCCTTGTTCCTCCATTCTCTGGAGAAAATTTCCTAGCGATCTATATTTACCCATATATTCAGCTATTCTATTTATTCCAGGTATCAGTTTATAGAGGTGTCTCATTTTGTGTTGCTTTTGTAGAATAGATATTGTTCTCTGCACTTACTTAGGTCTATTTAGGGAATGGGGTATATAAACTTTACTTTTTATCTCTTTTTAGTGGTTACAAAAGAAATCTTTAAATAGTATTTTAGAAGAGATAAACTTACACCATGAGCAGCATAGTAACTGAAGATGAAGCCATATCTTTAATTGAAAGAGAAATCCCTTTAAGAGAAATAGGGAATCAATCACCTAGTTTATACTTAACTATTCTTCAAGGTCTTCAAAAAATTCGTTATATTGATCCTGAAAAGGCAGAAGGAAGAAGAGATTATGTTTTAAAAGACGATCTCTCAAAAGTCAGACTTTCCATGCCTGCAGAAATTCAATGGGCTGTCTATACTTTGCAGGGATACAAATCATTTCATAACTTTAGTCGTGGTATGTTTAACACTGTTGGTTCTGTAGTTGGATTTACTGCTTCCCTTGGATTAGCAGCACAAAACCATACTGATAATGTTAGCATCTATATTGCCGCTGGATTATTAGGTCTTTCTGCGGCAGTTTTTCAAGTTAAAGGAATTGTCCATCTAGTAAATTCTTTTAGAAAGGCTTACCAACAAAAATCTGATGAACGATTCGCAAAGCCTCTTAATCAAAGAGAATCAAAATTAGTGGAATATATCTTTATGAATGATCGTTCTTTGTAAGCATTTAGAACTTACTTGTTGTTAATTATTTTTCTCTCTCTCTTAACATTATTCGTTGCGGATCTTTGTTGACTGGGAATTCAGCAACTCTTAGCTTTTGCTGCAAATCTACAATAGAAATAGTATTAGATTGACTATTGCTGACATAAGCTGTTCTTGCATCTGCAGTAATAACTACATCACTAGGTGCGACACCAACGTCTATTGTTGCCAGGAGCATTTCCCGAGTTAAGCTTGTAAGAGATAGAGTGTTTTCATCAGTATTAGCAATAGCACTTAACACATTGTTTGACGAAAATGCAATCTGCGAAGCGCCAAGACCTACACGCATTTCCCTATACTCTCTAGGCTGCCTGATAGGAAGAATAGTAACTACACCAGTTGGGCTAGTCACATAGATATATCTTTCATGAGGACTCATGGCTAATTGCTCTGACTGATCTCCAGCAAACCAAGTGTCTATGAATGCGTCAATGGCAGTGTTGATAATTGTAATATCATCTGAACCCCTATTAAGCACATAAATTTTTCTTTGATCTTCACTTAAAATCATTGGACCAGGATCTGATCCTACTGCGATTTCCTTATTGATGAATCCTAATTTCTTATCTATTACAACTACCGTATTTTCTGAAGGATTTGTTACATAAATATTTTTTTCTGTGACTACTATACCTTCTGGACTATTGCCTGCCTTGAATGTTTGCATGACCTCTTCTTTTTTGAGATCTATGACTGTGATAGTATTGCTTATTTGATTAGTGATATACATACTATCTGTTGTTTTATCAAAGAACATTTCCTGAGGACTTTTTCCTACAGCAATTTCTTTTCTAGTTTCGTTTTTCTCTCCATCAATAATACCAAAGAGATTTTCTGTTCTATACAAGACATAGAGTATTTTTTGCTGTGTTCCTATTTTTACTTCTTGAACAACTGTTTCATTTTCGGTGCTGTTTATATTGATTGTTTCATTTGCTTCTTTAGGCCGAGTGATTGATTCTGGAGTTGCTGGTTGTTGCGTTAATGTCCATGTGATTAAGGCTACTGCTACTATACAAAGAATTACACCTATACTTCCCAATATTTTTGTTCTTCGAGTATCTCTTCTAACCATTATATTGTAGACTATGTGTTAGTTTAAAAGGGTTTTGGCTCTTTTCTTTGCAATTTACTACTGTCTTAGGAATATAGTTTTCTCACTAGGGTTATGATTCTTTAGAACTTATTTAGTATATGTCAAGGAAGGGGTAGATGGGAAAAGAGGTGTTAGGGAAAAGACATAGCAGAAACCCACCTACCCGTTCCGATGACTGTGAATGGAACAGAGTCTTGACTTTTCAATCTTAGTTGACTGTCTCAACCCCCCTAGAGGTTCTAAGATACACTCGTATAAAAACTTATCGATGGTCTTTGAGAAATTCCCTTTTTAACCTTTATTTTATCATTGGAAGCCATATTTTGGATTTCTCATGTTAGGGTTAGTGGTATCTTTATAAATTTCCTTGTTTCTTTCACTCTTATGGGCAAACTTGAGATGT
>JAUXTV010000145.1 GCA_030679025.1 Candidatus Woesearchaeota archaeon | reverse complement strand
TATATGACCGATTAAAGGAATGCCTGACTCTTGACTAATTTTTACCAGCTGCATAAAGAAAATAAGAAAAAGAGGGACTTATATGCTTTGTTTATGCGGTGTGAGTCCCATAGCATAGTCCAACGTTCCTTCATCAACTTCATAATTACTATTGCACTTATGACAATGAATATCTATTTTGCCTCCTCTTTGCACTATATCATCTACTATTGCAACATTAAGACAAAAGGTATACCTTGGACGGTTAAGATTGAAATCTACTTCCATTTCATAAACGCGAACAACAGTGGCATCCAAAGAAGGAGGCGTCATATCTCCATTACGAGGACAACAGTCTACAATAAAATGATCATTTTCATATCTTACTATGTCTTTTAATGGTTTCATATCTTTATGTAATTTACATCTCTTTTAAACCTTTCTATCTTGTAGTTACTTATTAGTAGTATAAATATTCCTTGGTAAAAAGACCTTTTCCGTGATGGCTGCAAGGCCTTTGTCTTTGGTCTGCATAGCTTGTGTATTGAGAGCTGCTTTAGAAAGTGCTACTAACTCGTCTTTGAGAGTCATAATAGCTATTTGGTCACCTGCTTCGATATTACTATGCAACTTACTAATCCCTTGGACTCCTAATGAAGAACCATGACATACGTTATTGACTGCATTGTCGAAGATCCAGACTTTTTTGACATGATCTACTGCTTTTTCAAAGGGAAGAATTACTTTTCTAATTTCCTTTTCACTTCCTTGCTTCCAAAATGCATAAGCATCTGTGACGTCCTGTAAGGTTACCCAAGTTTGATCTGTGAAGGGACCAGCTTTAGTTCTGATCAACTGTGCCATATGTGCACCCACTTTGAGTTGTCTTCCCATGTCATGAATGAGTTTTCTAATATAGGTGCCTGCTTCACATCCTACTTTGAACAAGACAAACTGTCCTTGGATTTCAATGATATTCATGTAATAGACTTCTCTTTGTCTTAGCTGTCTTTTGACTGCACTTCTGACTGGAGGTAATTGCATGATCTTTCCCTGGAACTGTTTAAACACTGCGAGAACGTCTTTTTCTGGAACTTCTGCATGGATTCGCATTAAAGCGATATATTCTTTTCCTGCTGGCAATAAGGCTTGCACTATACGCGTTGCATCGTCAATGGCTATGGGTAAAACACCAGTCACTTTTGGATCCAATGTTCCAGAATGTCCAGATTTTTTGAGATTGAGAATTTTTTGTATATAATCAGCTACTTGATGTGACGTTGGACCTGAAGGTTTATTGAGATTGATAATACCATATTTGAGTAATTCCTCTACAGGTCGATCTTCTGGCTTACAACCCCATTCTGGATTTGTTGATGCTTCTTTCTTTACTACTATTTTTCTTTCTTCTTTCTCAAACGGGAGTTTTTCTTCCATCTATTCAAGACTAAGGAGTGTCTTTTAAAGCTACTCTTTTTTCAGAGATATCAAATATTTTGACTTATATTTCACTTTATAGTAATTCGTTATGCTTCAATAGATATAGACTTAGCCAACCTTATCGAAACCTTTAAATAATACTAGAACAATGCTATAACAATGGCAACTAAAACCATTAAAAGTGAAACTATAAGCTTCACTGTACCTGAAACGCTCAAGATGGAACTAGGGGCAATTCCAGAGACTGGATATTATGATAGCACTTCTGAGTTTTTGCGAGACGCTATGAGAACCATCTTAGCAGCAAGAAAAGACTTGCGAATAGCGATAGCTTCTGTTCTCTATAAAGAAGGAAAAATCTCTTTAGGAAAAGCTGTGGAAGTCGCAGATGTCAACTATGAAGAGATGAAAAAAATTTTAGTGGATAAAGGAATAAAGATACGCAGAGGAGCATCTACCAAGAAAGAGATGGAAAAAGAGCTAACACATTTGGGAAGTTAATATGGCGATTCTGGATACTGATTTCCTAAGCGCTTTCTTTAAGATTGGAAGACTGCATTTACTTCTGAAGGCGCTAGATTTGAAACATATTATTATCCCATCAACTGTGTATGAAGAATTGAAGGAAACTCAGTTTTTTGATGAAATTGTTTCTTTGTTCGCTTTCAAAGAGGACGAGTTGGATGATAATCGATTTATTTTGGTTAAGCATGTTGATCTGAGCTCATTGAAAACAGAATTTACAGAAGAAGAAACTATTACACT
>JAUXTV010000225.1 GCA_030679025.1 Candidatus Woesearchaeota archaeon | reverse complement strand
TCCAGTTCTCGTTTTGAATAGCGTTCTGCGAGACTCAAACGTAAATAAAATTCTCTTTCTTCCAACGATTTTGTCCTAACAAGAATTATCATGTTATGTGTCCAGCTTAATTGTCTCACCAGTGGTGAGAGTTTTTTATCCTTAGCGTAAGCCTCGTAAAACTGCTTCATACGCCATAAGTTCTTGTCAGAGTATCCTTTCAAATCAGGATGTTTTTGTACAATATAATTCGCTAGATCAGTAACAACTGATTGCCCCCATTCTGCACTTTTGACCTTTTCGCTGATGTATTTACCAATATTCCAGTATAAATCTATTAATTTAGTATTAACCGCAAGAAATGCTTTTTCTTTAGCATTCTGTATGAACTCAACTATCTGCAGAAATTCTTTTTCTCTGGCTCTTTGATTCATTACATTTGTTGTCTTACTCCCTCTTTTTTTATTGTCCATATGTTGGTAAAAGCAAGTTATTCTTTATAAATCCTGTGAGGGTGTTTGAGAAGTAAACTACTCTTTTGAAATATAGTTAGAAGTTTTCCGGATTTTTCGGAAGATTTTCGAAATCTAGTTTAAGTCTATTCCAATAACCCCTTCGGGAAGAGAGTATAAACCAGCTCTTGTCTAATAATAGTGTACTTTTGCTCTGCAATGCTGCCGATATAGTTTTTTCTTAGGTCTCTGGAAAATGTATCTATCTCTTGGGCAGTACGAAAGGCAATAGTGAAGATCATCATCAAAGAAATCTGATCAAAGAAAGCATATGTGATATGATCATGCTGTTCAAAATACTGATGCAAAGTTGCTAGTTTGTTCTTGGTAATGTTTTCCAACTTGATAGTACAGAGATATTCAGTGTACCCTAGTGCTCGTAAAGGAATATGAGGTGTATAATAAATAATAATTCCTCGTTCTTCTAAGCGTTTCATGCGATATCTGACAACATCTAGACTAAGTGATAATTTCTTAGTGATCTCTACATAAGATAAGGCGCTATCAGTTGCTAAGAGATGTAAAATCTTTTTATCTATAGCATCAACATCATATTTCTCACGAGTTCTTTTCTTTCTGGGAAGATATTCTTTTATAAACTCTTTAGAAAATGCTCTGACTAAAGGTTCTACTTTAATAGGATTATAAGAAAAATAAGTATGATAAGCATTTAAGCGATTGCCGAAGAGTTGAATAAGTTCAGTGACAATGTTGACAATATCTCTTTGCTCAGTATAGACAAATTCTACAAAAAAATCCCAGTCACCAGAGAGAACAACTGCCCAATTAATGAAAGAATGGTTCTCGATATAAGAAAGAATATCAGGATTGCCATAAATATCTTCATTAAACTTGAGCAGCAGACAAAAAGTATCTAACTTTAAAGCTCCTATGTTAATCACAGCGATAAACTTCTCAATAAGATGTTCTCGTTGTAGACGTTCTATTCTATAGGTGACTGCGTTCTTGCTTAATCCTAGTTGTTTTGCTAGCTGGCTATGAGGGAGTCTGGCATCTTGAGAAAGTGCAAAAATAAGCTTTTTATCCTTTAAATCAAGATTTTCTGTCATTTTTTAGTATATTTACTCCATATTTTACTATTTTTCCCAAAATTAAAGGGAATAGTTTTATATTAAAGATTATGCTATTACTCATAGGTAACAACAATTACCACGATTAAAGGAGATGACAACAATGACAACACACACAACATCTGAAAGTAAAACAAGAGATATAGTAGTCGGTAAGATTAGACAATTATATACTGCTCTTGCAATGTATGAACAGAACCCTTTCTGGGATATGCCTAAAAAACAAGACGGCGTAGGTGTAGATTTTTCTGGTTTTTCTGCAGAGGAAAAAGATAAACTATTCAAAGAAAGAATGATCCCACAATATGGAGAAAGACATGCTCCTGTAGTAATGCAAGTTAGACAATTGATAGGTACATATAGTTCAATAAGAGACAGAATAGACTTGGTTGCACGAAGCACGAGCCAGCAAGTGATGGATGCAGCACGAACATTAGATGCTATCAACGCACAATTACCAGAAGGCCAGAAATTAATAGGCAATGAGTCTTGGAGTTATAGTCGCAGTCATGTACAAGAAATAGTGGGTATGAACGTAGCAGACAAATTCTTCAATCATAATACTTGGACGAATTTCAGAGGTCTTCCAGATAATGACTCTCTTTATCAAAAATTAATGCATGCAAGTGAGGAAATGAGATCTAGAGGTCAGAAGGAAAAAACTACTGGACTCTATCAACTAGCACAAAAAATTGCTGAGAGAAAGATGAGTGAAAAACAATACACTGCACTTTCCAATGAAAATCATGCATTATGGAGAAATTTAGCTTCTGTAATGCAGGCAGCTTAATCAGAAGAGGAGACAACAATGACAGTCTATGAAAAAACGCTTGAAAAATTACAAAGAGTCAAAGAGAATTTTAGATCAAGTAACAGATTTGAGGTTGTAGATCGCACAAGAACCATAGATTCTTTAATAAGAGGAATTCGTCAGGGATCTGTGAGTACAACAGCATGTCATGATATTCTAGAAGGAATACATCCTGTAATGCAAGAAGCACAATCAGAGAGAGCTACTCGCCATGATGCAAGACAGGTAGTGTATGCATATGTACCAGAACATCTAAAAAAAGATCCATTTAATGCAGATATGTTAAGGCATCTTGGAATAGATTACCGATACTAAGAAGTAAAACAATGACTAACGAAGAATCTGCAACAAAAGAAAATCAAAGAATATTGGGTCCAGGATACTATAAAGAAGTAGGTCGAAAGATTCTTGATCAAGGTCTTGAAGTATATGTTGGCGATGAGCTTATCCCTTATGCAGACAAAGTTATAACTCCTGAAAATTTTCCAGAATATCCTTATGATTATAATCGTGACGGTAAAGTAAGGATGAAATTTAATCAGGAAGCATTTAGCAAAGAAGCTAGAAGTTTTAGATCAAGATATGCTGAAAGTGGAGGACAATGGGTTTTTCAACATAACTTATTTGTTAGAGACAAAGGAATATTTGTAGTGCATGATCGTGAAGTAGATTCATTTTATGAATTTAAAGATTCAGAAAATAGAGGGCAAAAAAATAAAAGAGTAAATTTACATGTTGAACAACTTCAAGAAAGATTAAAGGGCGGTAAAGAAGAAAAGGGAGTAACATTTAGTCCAGATAGCAGTGTCAGATTTACACCTTGGGACGCCCTTACAAGAGTAGAAAGGCACAATTACTTTATGACATGGCATCCTGGGGGAAGAGATAATTATCATACAGTAAGCGAGAGTCGTAGGTTAAGCGCAGAAGAAGTCGTTGATGATGGTTTTATGATAGCCTCTTTCGGTGTTTCTGGTGCGGAAGTTTTAGCACAAATTGTAGAAAGAACTTATAGTAAAAGTCTTGAGTATTGGACTGTACATTCTTTAGGTGTAGTAGTACATGAAAATTATACATTAGGAGTCGAAGGATATGAATATGGTAGTTTCAACAGGCTTAGTTTTAATGATGGTAATAGAGGTTATGCTACTGCAAAAGAGAAAAAATAGTAAAGGTTTAATTATTTAAAATATTTCTCAGCTTTCTTCAAAGACTGTTCTATCTCAGTATCAACCTTGCTGATGTTCTCTGAAAGAAGAGCTGATAATCCTTTAAGGCTCTTTGTTCTAATAGTAATAACTAGCATAGAGATAAACAAGTTAATTTTAGGGCATCTCCAGCTAATTCTTGTTTTTGATTAGTAAAGATATTAAAATAGATAACTCTGTAGACTATAAATAAGAAGTTATGCGGTAAGAAGAAAACTCAAAATAGTGGAGATTTAAACATTTCCTTATTTAAAGGAAAACTTTGTATAGTATATTCCTTATTTAAAGGAAAACTTTATAAAGGTCAAATACAGCTATAAACTATGAATCAAAAGGAAATAGAGCAATATCTGATTGACTTTCATAATAAAGACATCCCGAGAGTTTTAAAGAGGGATATGGTCATTGCACAAACAGGAAAGATAAAGGCGATTATAGGTCCTAGACGTGCTGGAAAGACATTTTATCTCTACCAATTAATGAAAGAGCTAAAGGAAAATAAGAAACAAATATTATTCCTGAACTTTGAAAATACCAAATTATTTGATATAAAATTCAAGGAAATAGAGGAGATAATCAAAATAAATGAAAGGCTTTTTCCAGAAAGTGGTAAACCAGCATTATTTTTAGATGAGCCGCAGAATGTGGAATTTTGGGAGAGGGCAGTACGCCAGCTTTTTGATGAGGGTTATAATATATTTATTTCAGGATCTTCTTCAAAATTATTAAGCAAAGAAATATTTACTTCACTTCGAGGAAGAAGCTTAAGTTATCTCTTATTGCCGTTTTCTTTTAAAGAGTTCATACAAGTTAAGAACTACGAGATTCCTAAACTAATAAGTTCAGAGCAAAAGGTAAAGATTCGTAGGTTAATAGATGAATATTTAGCTTTTGGAGGATTTCCAGAGGTTGCGTTAGAAAAAAATGAAGAGCAAAAAATAAAGAATTTAGAAAGTTATTTTGAGCTAACTGTTTATAAAGATTTAGTAGAGAGGCATAAAATAAGAGATACTATGCTTATAAAATGGCTTATAAAATCACTTACTTCTTCTTATACTAAAGAGTTGAGTATAAATAAAGTATATTTAACATTAAAATCTCAAGGAAGAAAAGTTTCAAAAGATGAATTATATGCTTATTATGCGATGATTGAAGATTCTTTCTTTGCGTTTTACCTGCCAAAGTTTAGCCATTCCATAAGAAAAAGAGAGTCTATAAACAAAGTATATCTCTGTGATGTGGGATTTACAAAGTTGATAGAAACAAATGAAGATATAGGAAAAAAGATGGAAAATATGGTATACTTAGAACTTTTAAGAGGAAAAAAGCCAACTACTGAATTCTCATTCTGGAAAAATATTCAGCAAGAAGAGGTTGATTTTGTAATAAAGGAAGGAAAACAAATTAAAGAATTGCTGCAGGTGTGTAAAGAAATAGATGATGGAGAAACAAAACAAAGAGAAGTACGCGCATTACTGAAAGCTGGTAAAGAACTTAATTGCAAAAATTTATACATTATAACAGAAGACTACGAAAATGAAGAGGAAGCGCAGTGGTTAGATTTGAAAGCAAAAGTGAAATGTATCCCCCTCTGGAAATGGCTATTAAAATAGGAGAATTAGTCACAAATATTTTGAAAGTTTTTCACTTGAACAATTTCTCAACTTTTTGGAAAGATTTTTCTAAATCTTTATCAATCTTGCTCTGGTTTTCCTTGTCAGATGATGATTGAAGAAGATTTTTATCAATATAAACAGGTTGTGATGCTTCCTTTTTAGTCATTGATGTTGATAATATCTTACCGCTCTTTTTGAATTGATAATACAAATAACCACCCACAGTTAAAAGAAGGATAAAGAAAATCAAAAGCACAATTCCCAGAGAAGAGCCTTCTACTGCACAATCTTCTGGACAACTGTCTTCGTCTTCACCATAAGCACTATCACATATTGTATTAGGACATAAAGGTGCGCGATCTTGTTTGTCATTAATGCCATCTTTATCAGTATCTTTCAATAAAGGATCAGTACCTTTCTGTAATTCAACAGATAAATTGAGTCCGTCTTGATCTTCGTCAGGATCTGGAGAAGTTTGTTGGCAAGTTTGGCAGGGACCTCCGCAGTCTATACCAGTTTCATTTTGATTTTTTATTTTGTCAGAACATGTCGGGCAGCTAGGGCAGTTTGGTCCGCCACAATCAGAGAGAGTTCCATTACCTAAATCTACAGCAGTTTTGTATTCTCCTTGATTCAAGATGCTATCGTTGCAAAAAGTGCATACGTGACAGCTTCCACCGCAATCAATACCAGTTTCATCGCCATCTTGTACATTGTTAAAGCAAGTACCTGTCTGTGGTGTTTGATTTTGTCCGCAACCTTCATCTGCGCCTTGAGGCTCATGCCGGCATAGCGTGTTTCCACGGATATTCCTCCACGGCGCAGCATGTGTACCACGCGAAACGCTTCTTCTCTCGCTTTTTCTCCGAGAACGGCCAC
>JAUXTV010000224.1 GCA_030679025.1 Candidatus Woesearchaeota archaeon | reverse complement strand
GAATGA
Source organism: Candidatus Woesearchaeota archaeon (assembly GCA_030679025.1). Lineage (GTDB taxonomy): Archaea > Nanobdellota > Nanobdellia > SCGC-AAA011-G17 > UBA489 > JACOVP01. The sequence goes on along the minus strand of JAUXTV010000224.1, from coordinate 3,302 downwards.
CTACGCTATTTGACAAAAAACCTCAAGAAGTAATCCAAAAGGCAGCAGACGGCCTCAAGAAAGAGATCGCTATGCCAGTATGGGCAAAATTCGTCAAAACTGGTCATGCTAAGCAACGTCCTCCAGAAGATCAAGACTGGTGGTATAAGCGTGCTGCTTCAATTCTAAGAAAAATTTATCGTCACGGTCCTATTGGTACAAATAAGTTAAAGAAAAAATATGGTAGCAAGAAAAACAGAGGTCACAAGCCTGAAATGTATGCTGAAGGTTCAGGAAAAATTATCAGAGTCATTTTACAGCAATTAGAGCAAAAACAATTAATCAAACAAGAAACAAAAGGAACTCATAAAGGACGTGTCATAACTCCAAAAGGCAAAAGTTTCTTGGACAAGATTAAGTGACCATGAGTCAGGAAGACATTCAAAAACAAGTCGAGTTTCAAAAGCAGATCCAAGTGCTGGAAACAACAGTTAAGCAATATCTGACAAAAGAAGCAATCACAAGATACGGTAACATCAAAGCCGCACATCAACAAAAAGCAATACAAATCATCACAATCCTTGCGCAATTGATTCAATCTGGACAAATAACAGAAAAGATTAATGATGCACAATTCAAGGAAATTTTGCTGAAAATGCAAGAACCTCAACAAAAAACAAAAATCACTTGGAAATAAACAATGGCAAGATTCAAACAACCAGCAAAGAAAAAGCGTCTTGCAAAACATGGACGTCAAACAAAGTGGGCTCCATTCTGGACAGTCCCTAAGATATATGGTAAGGGACGTCGTGTACATCCAGGAAGACATACAGCAGTTAAAAGATCATACAGAAGAACAAACATCAAGGTATAACCATGGCAGACGAACAAACTTTCAATATTCCCTTAAGAAAAGAATTTCAAAAAGTACCTAGTTGGAATAAAGCAAAGAAAGCTGTTAAAGCTACTCGTGCCTTCTTAATCAAGCACATGAAAGCAGACGATGTATTAATAGGTAAACACTTGCATGAAGAACTAATGAAGCATGGTCGCCAAAATCCTCCACACCACGTTAAAGTACGAGTTTGGAAAGATGGAGAAAAATACAAAGCAGACTTAATTGATGCTCCTCGTGAAGAAAAGAAAGTAGAAACTGTAAAAGACAAAAAACCAGTTGAAAAAATAACTGAAGTAACTAAGCCAAAAACAGAAGATCATGATAAAGCTGAATCAGAAGAAAAGAAAGAAGTTTTAGAGCATGAAAAAGTAAAGCACAAAGAGCATCATCCTCGCGAAGAAGGTAAATTAGAAGATAAGAAAGTTATGGAATCAGAGCGACATACTAACATTCGCAGTCACGGTCAAAAACCAACGCATGAAAAGAAGCAGTGAGATAAATAAAATAGATCTATTAGACTTTGTATGAAATTATTGGTTAAAAAATTATGGTTCCCTCACAGTGTTGATGATGTAGTAGAAGCTCTTTTTAAAATACCTCAAATGCAAGAACAATTTGATGAGGGATATAAATATGATGGAGAAATGAGACCTAGAGGAATAAAGATATGTTCTGGTTATTGGCCTGCAGACGCAGTTATGACGAGAGTATCTAATCAAAAAGACAGAGTTTATTTGATTTTAACCTCTGTAGATTTACAGGGAGATGTTGGAAGAATTCATGGAAAGGGACGTGGGGGTGTTGCAATCGCTTCAAGTAATGGTTATACAGGAGGTCGTGGATTTATTGCAGATGATGTTGGATTTAATGCTATGGCATTCGGTGAGATAGGACATGCATTAGGGATCGAGCATCACAAATTTGATTCAGCAAATCCATGTGAGATGTCACACAACCAGTATCCAGGTCCTGACTGGCAAACCTTAGATGAAGTTCGTTTCTGTGATGAGTGTTATACAAAGATTCGATAAGGTTATATGCAATTTTTTACCCATTTCAAAAGATATTTATAGATACTAAATAGATTATTTTCATGGATTATGCTCACTTGAAAAAACGTGATTTAGAGAAGATTGAAATATTTCTAAAAAGTTTAGAAGATGATTTTCTACAATCCCGTAAAATTAGAAAAAGAAATCCCTTAGAAAGATACATTGACAATCTCAATTTGAGAATGATTATCGCTAAAGACAGAAGAAATATTATGGGGTATATATCTTATGAATTCAACGTTAGAGGTGCTGGTAAAATAATAGGGATAGGAGTATCAAAGAATTATCGGGGAAAAGGCATAGGAGAAGCCTTATTCAAAAGAGCGCTTAAAGAATTATCAAAAAAACATAAGAGGATTATTACTCGGACATGGAGCACAAATACTACGTCACGTTCACTCATTGAAAAAATGGGATTCAAGAAATATCGAGTTATAAAAAATAAGAGAATAGATGGATCTGATGACGTCTGGTTATCTAGAAATAGGTAAAGAATAAGTTAATAAAGTTACACTAAAGAGTAGAGTTATGGGGAAAAAGATACAAGTACTATTTATTCATGGTGGAATGACTTTTAAAAATAAGAAAGACTATCTCAATTTTCTAAAAAAGAGAAAAATCAGAGTTAAAGAAAAAATACGCTGGCATGGTCAATATCTAAAAGAAAAGCTAGGTAAGAATTTCGAGATTATAAAGCCAAGCATGCCTTTGCCAGAGAATGCAAAATATAGTGAATGGAAAATACATTTTGAAAGGTTTTTTCCTTACTTAAGAAATAATATTATTCTAATAGGTGCATCACTAGGTGGAGTTTTTCTAGCAAAATATTTGTCCGAGCATAGATTTCCAAGAAAGATCATTGCTGCATATATCATTTGTGCGCCATATGACAATCATTTAGAGGGAGAAGACTTAGTGGGCGGTTTTAAGCTAAAATCAGATTTATCCTTAATGGAAAAAAATGCAAAAAGACTTTACCTCCTTTTTAGTAAAAATGATGATATTGTTCCAGTGGCCCATGCTAAGAAGTATGCAAAGAGGTTAAAGAATGCAAACATCATAGTCTATAAACACATCAAAGGTCACTTTAAAATAACTAAGTTCCCAGAAATCATTAAAATGATAAAAAATGATGTTAAACAAAGATAAAATTAGGCACTATGCTAACAACATCTTCTTAACATCCTCGCTAAATTCATAATAATCTTTAGTTTTTAAATCATATACTATCTGTTGCAAATCATCAAAAGAAACAATATGCTTCCTCTTGCAATAGAATAAAAATGATGGAATACTTACTACTTTCAAACTTTTCTCTTGAGCGACTGTTCTAGCTCTATGATCATCAATCAAAATAATATCACTAGTTTTCT
>JAUXTV010000214.1 GCA_030679025.1 Candidatus Woesearchaeota archaeon | reverse complement strand
AAAGCGTTTGAAAAAGCGTCGCGCAGGAGTAGGTGCAGCAGGAGGTTCAAAAGGCCGTAATAATAATCCATGATCTTCTGTTGTCCGATGTTTGTTAGTCATAGCAGAAAGAGAAAGAAGTAAACATTAAAAACTTATGGTGACAGAGAAGAAAGATGAAAAAGTATTGGTTTAAGGCAAAAACTTATGGATGGGGATGGTATCCAGCAACTTGGCAAGGGTGGTTGGTTTTAGGGATCTATATCTTGTTCTTTGCTAGTCTCATAATAAAAGTCAACAGTCATACCATGGTATTACCTCTCTATCTGATTGCAGTCTTCATACTAACAGGAATATTATTAGTCATTTGTTATCTCACTGGAGAAAAACCTCGATGGCGTTGGGGAAATAATAAAAAAAGAATAAGAAAGAAAAAAGAAAAGAATTAGGCTACCAGTTGTTCAACTATGGTTTGCAATCCCGAAACAACGCGTTCTTCTCTTGGTCGCATGTCTGGTTCGAAGCGTTGTCCAGTTAAGTGTTGTATGCCTACAATGTAACGAGCTGCAATGAGAGCACATTCTTCATTAGTATATTTCTCTGCGCCTTTGGATAAATTACGCGCAAATTGTTTTGAGTAGACATCAGGCTTTAAACGATCAATCTCCTGTCTCGCTAATCGCGCAAGTTGGTTGTCGTAATCTTCTTTTCTCCAGTAACGAGAGGAATCCATAGTAAAGACTTCATCTTGAACAACTATCTCTCCCTTGCTATTGATGCCATGTTCTGTTTTGGTGTCTGCTAAAATAACTCCTCGTGGTCGAAGAAATCCGCTGACCATGCCAAAAGCGGCAAGCGCAGCATTACGAATGTGCGCATATTGTGCCTTTGTCAATAACCCACGTTCAAAGAAATATTCTGGAGAAACAGATTCATCATGTTCATCAGATTTTGTTGAAGGAGTATCCATCATAAACGGAAGTTTGCCATTAGGAATCCATCTAGGATCTATAGCATAGTCACAGAAAGTAGTTTTTCCTTTTAACCAAGCTTGATATAGAGAAGTATCAGTATCTGTTTCTGCCATATAAGCTCGCACTACCATTTCTATGGGAAATGACTTAAGATTTTCAGCTGTAATCACAACACTTGTAGGAGCCAAGCCAGGAATAGTAAACTGTGATGTTCCTAGTACTTCTTGTGTTAAGCCCAACATCATGTGATGATTGACTGCTACAATTTGATCTTTCAAAGGAATTTCTCCCCGGTTGATATCATGAGTTGAGATTCTAGGAGTTCTCACCATAATGCGCAAATCTATTCCATCTTGTGTTTGTAATGGAGGATTTTCATAGTCCACTCGAACTTTTTGTATGAGTTTTCCTTTTTCCTCAACAGTAAAAGGAGCAGAAAAAGTATAGTTTAATCCGCTTAAATAAGGTGCAAAATCTGTTTTCCATACAGCTTCCTCAACTTTAAAGCTTCCTCTACCGCCACGAATAGAATCAGACACTTTACCAGCTTGCACTATAAAATTACCTAACCAAGGTGTTACTGAAGATGCTCTCAGCAATGCTTGTGTGCTTCGTGCTGGTTTCTCTCGAGCCATATATTGTTTTACTAATTCTCCTGCTTGTTGTTCTGTTAAAAAGTCTGCCATGATAATTCCTTCCTTGCAACCTTTAGTGCATATTGTTTATTGGTGAATGCTCTTTGGTGTGATGATCCTATATAATGTTCTAATTGTCCTTGCAATATCTGTTGTTTTATTTCACTTAAGCCTGCAAAATATTGAGCAAAATGTTGATCACGTAATGCTACTGTAAGAAGAGGCTGTTTCTCTGCTTTCGCTAGTTTAGCAAATGCTTTGACAGCGTCATGGCCAACACCATGTTGTGGATGAACATAGCCACTGCCTCGTAGAATAGCTACCATGGCTTCGCTAGGAAAGTCTCTGACTAATTGAAGATGTTCAACAACTTTGTCTTCATTTATAGAAAGTTTACCTAACGCCTTCAATGCTCTGCAGAAAGACTCATACACTTGAGTCATCATCTGATGAGGCTGATATCTAGCTTGAACAGATCCTCGCAAATCTCTCTGCAAGTCAGAGTGAATTAATTCATAGAGAACTCTCATGCCTGATTCAACAACTGCTGTTTTTCCAGTGGTGTTTTCCCATTGAATAGGATTGTCTTTTGCTGCGTCAGCGCTAGATCCACCCAATCTTTTTCCATCTCTAGAAGTAATCTCTCCTATTTCTGAAGAATAAAGAATTCTCATGTCATTAGTGAAATCTCCTAGGACATGCATTAAAGTAACAAGACCATGCCCAACATCAGCTAATCTTTCTTTCTGCACGATTTGTGTTGCTGTTAGGTCAGGTTGTAATCCCAATCGCATCAGTACTTGTTGTTCAAAATGCCAACTATTGTCCATTCCCATAACCATATCAATGCTTGCTCCAGTTCCTACAATGCCGCTGATTTTTCCTCTGAGATCGCCAAAGGCAATATCGCATCGCTCAGTGCGATCAGCAAGTCTTGCAGCATACAAAGAGAATGTTAAGTCAAAAGGAACTGGTGAAGTATGCTGAAGATGTGTTCTTCCTACTTGAAGAATATTACTATAAGTGTCTGCTAGAGTGCAGAGTGATGCTATGGTTGCAGCAACTTTCGGTCTGATAACATGTTTCCAAGCTCCTTTGAATAAGCATGCTCTTGCAGTGTCTACAATATCATAAGAGGTAGTTCCAGGATGAAGTAATGCTTTTGTTTTTGGACTAATATGTCTTCCTAATTCTTCTAACACTGCCAGTTGATCATGCTGAATTTTAGGATCTCTTTCAAAAGCATCTGCTTGTGTCGGATCAAATTTCTGCAGAGCTTGTTCTAATTCATCAAGGTGTTTTTGTTGTGCTCCTCCAAAAGCGACTCTTGTTGCTAAAAGTGCATGTTGTACTCTTGCAAATGCTTTCCATTCTGCTTCAGCACTGAGATAAGGCAGTAAATCTTTAGAGCTCTCACCATATTTACCATCATCCGGACTTATAGTTTGTAAATTTGTCATAGTCATCAATGATTAAAGCATCTTTCTCCAGTAAATACCATGGCCATATTATGATCATTTGCTGCTTGAATGACCTCAGCATCTCTTTCTGATCCGCCAGGTTGAATGACTGCTGTAAATCCACATCTTCCAAGAAGATCTACAGAATCTCTGAAAGGAATGAATCCATCTGAAGCAAGCACTGCACCTTTGAAAGGATTATGTTTCAAAAGAAGCCTCTCTTTTGCTCCATCTAGAGGATCATATGCAATGCCCTCTCTATCCATAGCTTTTTGAAAGCCTTTAACTAGCGCTTGTTCAAGTGCACCTACGCGTTCTTGTTGACCAGTGCCTACTAAAACTTCTCCATTATTGTAAATACATATGGCATTGCTAGGTACATCAATAGTGACGTGCCATGCTGCTACTAAATCGCTGAGTTCTTGAGGCGTTGGATCACGCGCAATAAGTATTTTTCTTCCATCCTTTGTTATCACAAAAGGATCTATGACTATACCAGATGTGGCACGAACTTTTGAAAGATAAGGGTCTTGTACTAGGACTCTTCCTGTAGGCATTGATTTGAAGTCATATTGTCCTTCCACTCTCTCTTCTCTCCATTTAGGCAATCTCTCTATATTATCAAATAAAACAGCCCTTAATTTTTCTTTTGCATCTAAAAGAGCAAGCGCTTGAGGCGTATATGCAGGTGCAGCAACACCCTCCACAAAAGTAGTAAGAACTTCTGCTGCAGTAGCTTCATCGACTTCTCTGTTAAACACAGCAAAGCATCCATAGGCACTTCGAGCGTCAACATCTCTTGCTTTTCTATAAATTGCTTGCAGAGGTTCACCACTTCTTTGCACTGCAAAGCCAGATGGTTTAGTATGCTTCATTACTACAACAGCTGGTTCAGAAAAAAACTTCAGGACTGCTATTGCATGTGTTACATCCATGTAATTAGTTGCAGACATAACTTTTTTGCTTTCTTTTGCAAGACGAATATTTGTTAATGCTGGAAGAGGACTTCCTTCAATTCTGTAGATTGCACCTGCTTGATGAGGGTTTTCGCCATAGCGTAAAGCATTTTTACCAGTAGTTTCTTTTTGCAAAGTGAGGCGTATTGTCTCTGGAAACTCTTCTGGTTTTGGAGTCCTGTAAGGTAATTTGAAATCTGTAACATCAGTGCCTCGTGTCATTGTTGTTGCATCCTGTTTTTCATACTAATATCTGTAGTTCCATTAAGAAAGTTGTAGGTCATTGTTACCACTCCTACTCTCATATCATTCCCGGGATCCAATATTCGTTCACCTTGTTTTGGTCCTAGTGCTTCATAAATTTGGTGAGTTATATCTGTTGCAGTGCCTCTTGGTAAACCTACCTGTATAGGTTCTCCTCTAAAAGAAGGCAAAGGACAACCAGAAACAACATTTTCTCCAGTGTACGTAGCAAGAAGAAACCCTCTGCCAGAATGAAGAGCAAATTCAAAAAAATGACGTTTTACAGCACAGTCTATATCTCGTTTAGCAAGAGCGAGAGCTCCCAGATCATGTCTCAAGACACCACTGATACGCGGAGTGTAGTTTGGGTGGTCAGGTTCAAATGAAGTGACATCTATTTGAGGTTCTCCAGGTTTAGCAGGATCAAGGTAATGTGATTGTTGAAATGCTTGCGTTAAAATTTGTAAAGGGGTTGGTGTTGTTCCGTCTGATTGGCGCAGTCTTTTTGCTGTATCGTGAATGAGATCAGTTTGTGCACCATTGGAAACAATCAATGTATTTTCTAAAGGTTTTATTGCAGAATAAACCAGTAAAGCAGGATTGCCTTTTGCAAGTTGTGCTGGGTCTGTAGGTTTTGTATGGATGCTTTTATCATCTGCTTGAATGAGGACACGTGCTCGACTAGGTGGACTTCTTCCAGTGATGCCATAAACAACTATATTTTTGTTTCCTCTCTCGTCCAATCCAAGAATCATAAATCTACCAGGATATTCCATATTTGCTAATACTTCTAGCGCGTTCATTGTTTCATCTCCTCCGTAGGACACCATCTTAAAAGTTGCCTAATTCGTTCATCTTCTTGTATCAGCTCTGCATCCTTTGCTGAAATTTCTTGTTGAAGTCTTTGTCTATAAATGGGATTCAATAAAGAAAACATTTGTGCAATTGCACGTGCTGCATTATCTGGTCGTGTAACATAAAGATTAGAACTTAAAAAAGGATTAGCTAAACAACTCATATTGGGAGCCATACTAAGAGCATCTGGAGGACAACTTATTACAGGTCTATAAGTGTGGCGTGAAACAATACCTGATAAGGCATCAACACCACCAGCAACCGTAATATAAACTAAAGAACCTTGTAATCTATCATATTCGCCTACAATTTCTAAAACTCTTCCAGGATTATTATGTGCAGAATGAACACGCACTTCATGGGGGATTGCATAGTGTTGTAATCCTTTTGTTTTTTTGCCGTCTCCTCTTGAAAGTTTTGTTGCATGGGTTTCATCACTGCCAGATCCAGCAAGAATAACAACACACCCAATATTTTGTTCTACGAGTTCTCGAAATCGATCAGACATAACTATACCCCCTTGTAATAATCATACATAAAGTATAATTGCA
>JAUXTV010000208.1 GCA_030679025.1 Candidatus Woesearchaeota archaeon | reverse complement strand
CTCATAATTGCCAGACCCGTAACTTCACCAGTTTTTTCATTAATTCGTTCTGCTACACCTTCAGCAATATCACGAAAATAACCTTTGTCATATTCTCCAATATGTATCTCTAAAAAATCTGCTTCTTCATCATAATAAATTTGTAATTGACCTTTCATAGGAGAACCTCTACAAAATAACTAGTTACAACAAAGCCTTTTCCATTTAAATACTTAACGATGACTCTAAGATATTTTGCCTTTGATGGATGGTCTTTATAATATCTATAGTAATAGACAAGATATTGATCGAAATGAGTTATTTTTAAGGGACGAACTAATGTTTGTTGTATATCTTCCAATTTGTTTTGCATGTCTAGATGTCTAATAATGTGTTTATAGCGTTCATCAGTAAGATGGATTTTGCGTCCTGTACAGTCAATAAGTTCAAAGATAAAAACCATACGACAAGTGTGAAGACAAGCTTAATATGATTTGTGTCAAAATTTCCGAAAAATCAAGTACTAAAAGCGAAAAGTTTACGGTTTAGAATATTTCTGTAGTAATTCTTGCACTTTCTTCCCATCTACTTTATTTTTGTAAGCATTCATCACAATACCCATCAATGCGCCTGGTGAAGCACCCTTATTCTTAGCTACAATCTCTTTGATATTCTTTTCAAGGTCTGCATCAGAGATCATCTGGTATTTTGTTAAGTCAAAAGGATGTCCTTGTGCTAGTGCAGCTAACATATCAGTAGCAGCTTGCTTGGATAAAGTTTCTTTGCTATAAGCTTCAAACACTTTGGCAAAATCTTGTTCAGTTAATTTGTCCGTAGAGATATGTAATCTTGTCTTGATGTCTTTGGGAATCTCACTTAACACACGCGCAATAAAACTAGTCTCAAGTTTTTTATATTGCTCAACAAATTTAGTAAATAAAGGATTGGCAATAACTTCTCGTGCTAATGCTGGCGGTAAATTATATTTTTTCTCAAACTGTTCTGTCTTCTCAGAGAGGAGTTCAGGGAGTACTAAACTGTCTAAGAATTTTTCTTCAAGAACAATAACAGGATGATCTGTTTCTACATACATTCTGCTTGCTCCAGGCATAGGTCTCAAGAAAGTAGTTGATCCGTCCGGCTGCATCTTTCTCACTTCACTTTTAGTCTTGCCTTCTTTGATATTCTGTTGCTGTCTGAGGATTTCTTTTTCAATAACAGTTGGAATGAGCTGTAAGTCTTGTACACCTTTAATTTCTACTCTGGGATGTCCAGTAATGCTGACATTCAAGTCCTGTCTGATAGTGCCAATGCCCGATTTAAATTTTCCAGTGGACTTTAACACCATACCTAAATAGCTGGCAATCTCTTTAGCTTGCTCAGGAGTATGCATGTCTGGCTGTGTAGTAATCTCAATTAAGGGAATACCTAATCTATCTAATCTAAAAACAGTAAACGCAGGTTCAGTGCGAATGCGTCGTGCAGAATCTTCTTCAATGCAGACACTAGCAATGCCTACTTTGCTATGTTGAGTTTCTATGTTTCCATCCAAAGCAACTAAAGCAGTTCTCTGAAATCCAGAAGTATTGGAAAAATCTAAGACTTGTTTTCTCATAGTTTGAATTGCATCAACAATCGTACATTTCAACAGGAGAGCAACTTCCAAGACTGCTTGTAAGGCATGTCGATTAATGGAGTGCACAGGTTCTTCATCAGTTTCTACGCTGCAGCTGCTGCCATGCACCACTTCATACACTGCATATTTTCCTTTTTTTGCCTCATGTTCTGCAACTAGATCTTTTTGTCCAGTCTCGCTGCGGACAGCATGCAAAGTTCTCTTCACTAAAGCATCAAAAGGTTTGTCTGTTAACTCAGAAGGACAGGAGCAAAAGAGCTTGTGACTCTCAATTTGTCTATGCACCTCAATCCCTATTTTTAATCCTAGAGCTTTATAGTCAAGAACCATAGGATAAATAAAAAAGACTTCCTTATAAAAGTAGTGATTGTCATTCTGGGTCAGTAATGAGATAGCTATATAAATAAAAAGAAAGCGTGCTAATACATGGCTAACTATAATCCTCATGCATTTAATCAATTTGTTCTAGAGAATGATGTTGTTGGTTTTTTCCTAACACCTATTATCTTAAGATCAGGAAGGAAATCTAACTGGTATGCTAATTGGAGAAGAGTTGCAGATGATGTTTTTTTAACCGACCAGCTTGCGCGAATGGTTATAGCTTTTAGTGTACAGCAGGGATTAAACCCAGATACATTTTACGGCGTTCCAGCTGGTGCAACAAAATTAGCTGTATTGACACAGTATCTTTGGGCAAAGGGAGATCCTAACTATGGCAAAGGGTCTCATGCTTTATCTATAGGTAGAGAAAAACCAAAGGAACATGGGGATCCCAAGGATAGATTTTTTGTAGGAGTACCCAGAGGAAGAGTAATGTTTATTGAAGATGTCACAACAACAGGCGGATCATTATTAAAAGAAATTGATAAATGTCTCGAAGCAAAAGTAGAGGTGATGGGAGCAATTGGTTTAA
>JAUXTV010000204.1 GCA_030679025.1 Candidatus Woesearchaeota archaeon | reverse complement strand
CTGGGAAAGAACCTGTAATGAGTTAGCTTGTACACACACTCTGTATCCACAACAACGCTATTATTATGTGAATGATCGGTGGAGATCGATTGACAGAAACTTTTACAGCACACCTTGTCAAACAAACTATGCCTTCTGTGTTGTTGATAATCTCTATCAAGTACAGATGAACTCCTATGCAGATGCAACTGATCCTATTGCGTTTACGTATCAAAATCTTACATTCCAATTTAAACCGATGGAAGCACGATTTACTGCACTGGGACAGCAACAAACAATAAACTCTGTTCGCCATAGTCCCGCGCAAGTGCAAAATTATCGAGCGCAGTATTCCGCTGCTTTCCATGACTCTATAGACCTTGCCTTTACATATCTTCCACAGATGTTCAAAGAAGAGCTTATTGTGAGAGACATGAATTGGTTATCAGTATTAAATCTCTCTGCAGCTCCAGAAAATATCATGGTAGAACTGAGAACAGCATTCACTCTGGATGCGGCAACAACGCTTTCGATCAATGGGCAAGCATGGAATCGGCAAACACGACAATCAACACAAGAGTTCATTACGCTTACAAAAGAGGGAACGTCAGTGTATCTCACGCCTCCTCTTGCCTATGATGCGCATCTCTCTCCGATACAAGGAACCTATGTCATAGAAAAAGTTAATGATATTTATTATTTAATGTTACAAATTCCATATCGTTGGTTCATTGATGAAGCGCGTGTTTATCCAGTGATTGTTGACCCGACGATTACTCTCTATTCTGACTCCATTACATGGGATGGCAATGTTTTGTATAATACTGGTACTGCTTGTCCAGAACCTCCAAGCCCCTGCAATAATCCCTCAAGAAATAGTATTGCAGCAACTTTGTCTGTTGGAGACTTGAATAACAGCCCCTCTAATGGATATACACGTTACCGCGCAGATATGGACTGGGATGTCTCTTCTCTTCCTGACCAAGTCAGCATTACGAATATTGACCTTACAGTATATGTAGGAACGCTCAACACGAATAATGACGAACTCCGTTTTTATCATATGATTGGAGGCAATGCACATTATCCTAATGATGATACCGGCAATACCAATTTTTATAACGATGTGTATGATGGCACCAATTATCTGAATACCACTCTTGCTCTTGGTGTGAATCCCATTAATCTGACTGCCAGCTCCCAACTCAAGACTGACTTGGAGACTCTTCTGCTGAATGGAACAGATCTCTGGAGCCTTGGTTTTCGTTCAGAAGAAAGCGGTGTTTTCAATGCAGCACCCACAATAATTGCTTCAAGCGAAGGCAATGATGGAGAAGTGCCTTATCTCACTATTACCTATGAACCAACTGCTAATGAAACTGAAGGGGATGCAGCCATTGCACAAGGTATTCAAAACATCATTCCTAATGCTGTTATTCACGACACACAGCAAGTCTATATTCGTACCTCCAGTAACACTCAGCAACTAGGAACTTATGATAAATTCACATTAAATGACACAAAACGTTGGAGTATGAATTATATTACATCTGGAGAAACGTTCGCGAACATGCAGAATCTTACTGAAACTGTATTTTTCTTGGAGATAACAAATCTATTAGCAACAGATATCACCCAGCGAGTGCAAGACTTTATTAATGGAACTGCCTAGTATTAAAGAGAAGTTTGCAAAAGTAGGTATCTTCAAAATGTAATATGCTAGAAGATCAGAATTTGATGGTTTTGAAAGGCTATTTCGCAAAAACATGACTTATTCAAAGTTCTCTATGAGTATTAACTGAGACCGAAATTTTCCTTTAATGTCTTTATTCTTAATGAAAGAGAGTAATTATTCACCAACACCAATAAAAGTTGACGTCAAATAACCTTTCTCTTTTGCTATCTTTTTACCTCTGATAACTAAGCTTTTCAAGAATTCTGTATCAGCTTCAGTGAAGGTTTCTATGAAAAACTCTGTAAGTTTTTGATAATCAAAATCATCATCTCTAGATAAACTCTTACCATTTTGTTCATATGCTTCTCGTACTTTCTTTGCAGTACTTGCCATAACAAAGTATTCCGAACCGATGATAGGAACAACAAGGCTATACTGCATCATCTTTATGGTTTCAGGATATCTTTCCAATAACCGTTGTGAAAAATCAAAATTTTCCTGGGCTGTGTCATTTGTTTCTCCAGGAAGTCCAAACATAAAAGGCATCATAGCACGTATACCAACAAGGCTCATCTGTTCAAGAATGCCTTCAACTGCACCCGCATTATATTGTCTTCCTGCATTGGTAAGAAGACCTTGATTAACTGTTTCTATCCCCATATACAATTCCCTAACTTGTAATCGTGCCAGTGTGTCTATAACTCCTTTTTGAGCTAGTATTTCTGGATAAGTGTAAATTCTTAATGTAATATCACCCAAATCTTCTGGTCGTGCATCAAGCAATCTCTGAGGATACGTTCCAACATTAAATTCATCTCCAGTTTCAAAGAAGTAGGTTAGACCATATTTATCTTTCAATGTTCTGATTTGTGTCCAAAAATCTTCTGGAGAAATAATGTTGACTCTTTCATTAAATAAACTGCAATACCTACATATACCTTCTTTTGCTGATTTTATACATCCACGTATAGCTGATATAGGAAAAGGCGTTTCTTCATCACATTCCCATTCTACCACTTGTTCCAAATCAAAGAACGGACTTTTTACTAATTTTTGTTTTGTACTTTTAACTGAACCACCTTCTCTATAATAGAGATTAGGAACTTCGTCAAGTGGTCTACCCTCAACAAGTCCTACCATTGCTGGTTCTCCATGCCCACTTACTACATAATCTACAAAAGGATGATTCGTCAATATTCTTGGAGCAAGATGGGAAGCATTGATGCCACCTAATACAGTAACGCAATTTGGATTCTGTTGCTTCGCTCTTTTGGCAAGTGCAAGAGCCTCCTTATGTGTCGTAACCCAATCCTGTAGCCCTATAATATCTGCTTCAAGAGTTGGTTCTCTTATATTTCCATCATAAATAGATACTTCAGCGCGATCTCTAATCTCTGATCCAATGCAAGATAATCCAACAGGCGGAGGAAAAGAACTATAGACTTGTTTCACCGGAGCATAAAGCTCATCTGTTTTAGGACGTATCAGATGAACTTTCATTGTTTGCGTCCACGAATGATTGTGTACAATGGTATCTCAAAAGCAACTCTAAAATCTTCAGACTCAGAACGAACTTCTTTTGATGGTCTTGGTTCTCTCAAAGCGTCAATAACAAATCCTGCATCTAAAAGTGATTGAACATGATCTTCTAAAGACCAGTAATAGTTAGTAATTCTTAAGGTATCCCCATTAGATAATTTCAAGGAACATGTCATCTTATCACCACTTGCGAAATAATTACTAGGACAGGATTCATAACCAACGAGCGGAGTTTCTCGTTTTGTTTGTTGAAATAATGTTGTAAGAAAACTATTCTGAACAGGAACAACAACATGTCCTTTTGGTTTTGTAACACGATAGGCTTCCCTACATATAGCAAAGAGTTTCTCTCGCGAACTTACGTTACAGAATAAAAAATTGATCAGGGCAATATCGTAAGTGTCATTTCTAATACCCTCAAGATTTTCTGCATCTCGTTCCAAATACTCTACCGGAAGACCTTCTTGCTCTGATCTTTCACGAGCAATTGTTATCATCACGGGAGAGATGTCAATCCCCGTACATGTTGCTCCTAACACTTTTAGTTTTCGTGCAATATGGCCTTCTCCAGATGCAATGTCTATGACGTTCTTTCCCTCAATAGGGCTACACAAGTCTCTAATTGTCGGCCATACTATTCTTTCTGTAGCAAGTACGGGGGATTTGCAGTACTCTAATGCACTTTCTTGTTTAAGATACCATGGTCTGGGTGTCATTTTTACTCCTAAACAATAGTAGAAGAGATAGATTTAAATATTTGTAGTATTCTACTGGACAACTATATGAAAGAAGCATTATTGCAACAACTAGGACTAACAGAGTTAGAAAGCAGCATGTATCTACAGCTCTTAGCAGTTGATCATGCTACCACAGGAGAAATGGCAAAAAAACTGCGTATTCAGAGAAGCACCGCATACTATGTCATGGAAAGTTTGCAAAGAAAAGGACTTGTTGTTTTTTTCCTACGAGGAAAGAGAAGACTCTACCAGGCATCTAGCCCCTATATCTTGGAAAGACATGCTCTTGAAACTTATCAAAAAATAAAAGAAGCCCTACCTACACTCCTACAAAAAATACCGGCAAAAGAAAAAGATGAAGCATTACTGTTTGTGGGATATAAAGGATTACGTGCAGCTTATGAACAAATGCTTGCAGAGAGTAAAGCAGGAGATGAGTTCTTGGTTTTAGGTGCAAGAGGAGGAGAAGATATCTCCAGTAGAACTTACAGAACATTTTATAAAAATTTTAATCGCAGAAGAATTCAGAAAAAGATAACTCAACGTGTACTTATGAATAAGGATCTGAAAGAGACTATTGGACAATACTATACCTCTCTAAAGAAAACAACAGTCAAGTATTTACCTCAAAAAACCTATGTTCCGATTGTTATATTTCCCCATGCTGTTGCGATTGTGCAATGGAAAGAAGAGCCGTCTTTATTCTTATTAAAAGGGAGCTTAGTTGTTGCATCTTTTAGACAGTATTTTGAAAGCATTTGGATAGCTCATAAATCAGAAGAATAACACTGTTCCATTTCCTAGACTAGTTGAACGTAAACGACGATAAATGGCTGGAATTAATCGAATTTTCCAATAGTTCTAGTTTAAAACGGAATTGTCCTAGCAGTCATTTCATTTTCAATCAATATCAAAGAATCTTGAGTTATATACTCTCTAAACTCTTCATTTAATTCGTTTATTGCCTTTCTTAATTCATCTTCATTCTGGTAGAATAACTGAATTAATACATTATAGTCTGAAATACTAAAAATCAAAGCATTTGTATATTTTTTAGTTTTACAAAAATGTCTTATTTTTTCCTTTAAGATTTGGTCTAAATTCTTTACTTTTAATCTCAAAATTGAGAAGTAAAAACCTAGCTTTTGCATATCAAATTGTATTCTATTTCCAAGGATTACTTCTTTTTTTCTTAATTGCTTTAGTTTATACAAAGCTAATTCTCCTGAAATTCCTATTTTGGAAGCAATATCTATGATTTTAGACCTTCCATTTTTTTCCAGTTCTTTAAGAATATCGATTTCTTTTTTATCCAGATCTATTTTTTGCTTTGGCTCTACTGCCTTATAGGAAATTTCATTTTTTTGATTTCCAAATGCTTTTAGAGGAAAAAACTCTGCATAAGTTGTATTAAATATCTCATAACTTTGAATTTCCTCTTTATGTTTTTCTAAAAATGAACTAAATATCGAGTCAAATTCATTCTTATTTTCACAAATAAAATTAACAAAAATATCAAAACTTGAAACAACATCTCCAACCGAAAGGGTATTTTTGATGGCTTGCAATGATAATTTTACCTTTTCTTTATTTTTAGTCTTCATATATACAATAAATAAGTCATTAAATCCTAGTAAAGCATAGTTAAAAACTGTAAGATATTTCTTTATTAAGCCTGATTTCTCAAACTTTTCTAATCTGTATTCAACTTGGTCCCTTGAGATTCTACATTCCTTTCCTATCTTTGTTAAAGGAGAACGGTAATTATGATAAAGATAGGTTAAGAGTTTCTTGTCTATAGTGTCTAATTTCATATTTAAACAGTGCGCATTAAATTTATAAATGTTTCTATTATACTAAATTTAATCTTTAATATCTTTATTTTTTTAGGAAAATACAATAGGAATTTTAATATTTAACTAATACTTATATAAATTATGGCAATAGGCATTTCAGGAAGTAATGGTGGAATTGCAGATGCGTACAGAAGATTTGAACTTGCAGATATAGCAGCAGGTTTACAAAAATATCGGACTCTTAAAGATATAGCCCCTCAAGAAGTTAAACCTCTATATCAAAAACTTATAACTGCTCTTGAAGACTTAGACAGAAATCTGAAAAGAGAGAGTGGACTAGCTGAAAAGATTGAAGATTAACCATGGCAGTAGGATTTTCTGGGAGTAATGGGGGTATAAATGTTAAGTCTTCTACATTGCATAGGCAAGATTTTATAAGAGGACCATTAGAGATATCTTATTTTGTTAATAACGTTTGTAATTTAAGCTGTAGACATTGTTATGTTGGTTATGAAGAACCTAAAAATGCCTTATCAGTTGAAGAATGGCAAAATATATTTAATCAAGCTTTGGAGTTGGGCGCCTTAACTTTTGGAAATGTTGGAAAAGAACCACTTCTTGCATGGAATAAATCAGTTCAACTTTTAAATTTTTTAAAGCAAAAGAAGCAGGAAAATCCAAGAATAAGATATGGTCTTGTTACAAATGCTACTTCATTTGACGATGAAAGAATAAAACAGTTAATTGAGGCTGATCCAACATATTTAGACATTAGCATAGATGGAACAAGAGAGATTCATGATTCTGTTAGAGGTTTTGGAAATTATGACAAATCTCTATCTGCAATTGAGAAGATACTCTGTCAAGGCTCTAGTTTCTCAGATAGATTATTCATCAGCTTTACTTTAATGGGCGCAAACAATGATGTTTCTCTAATCAAAAAAATGATTGGAGAATTACAAGAAAGAGGAGTAAAAAGATTTATGGTTTCTCCGTATGTAGTAAGTATAAACCAAAATGGAAGAGATATTGGAATAACTAAAGAACAAGTAGCAGATACCTATGAAAGATTAAAAACTGAAGCAAATGCTTGGCTGGGGAGTCAAGATCAACTCTTATTAAAAGTAGATTATGATACACAAAAACCATTAATGGATTTACTTGTAGAAAGAGGAATAATAGAGTTAGGAAAATTAATGATAGATGATTATGCAACTATCTTTACTAGGTTTGGAAACATCTACATAAATTATATTCCTGTACCTAGAACGCTTATTAGAGACGTTAGAATAAGCCATGATGGA
>JAUXTV010000193.1 GCA_030679025.1 Candidatus Woesearchaeota archaeon | reverse complement strand
ATTATGACTGGTAAACTGCATAACAATACCCGTGACATAATTCATCATGGGCTTGCTACCTACAAAAATAGTGTGATCGTTTTTGGTCGGCGTTATTTCTTCTCCGCCTTTGTCACTTTCTGTCACCATTGTGTTTAAAATAGTACTGGTGAACAGGGTGTTATTAGATATAAGCTTATCGTTGTCTAGACATAGGTTTTCCATATCTAGGAGTACGTGAAGCTAGAGGAGCCATCTTTGGCTTAGGCTTACTGCCTGCTGTTTTCTGCTTGGATAAACGAGCTAAATACCCTGCGATGATGTTGCGCATCTTCTTATTGGGGTTCTGCAAATGAGTAGAAACCACTATTTTGTTTTCTTCAAAAGAAGGCTTAATTTCTGCTGTATACTTTGCGAATAGTTTTCTGGCAGTACGTTTAATTAGCTGTGTTTTAATTCGACCCATTGTGGAAATGGTTTACTTAGAGGGGTTTTTAAAGCTTTCTTAGCCTTTACGTTTAGAGATCAAGAGTATACCTTATTCTAACGAACAGAAGTATATCCGCCAGAAATTCCTTTTTTTGCAAAGACTATCTGCCATAGTTGTGTGCGACGAGCTCTGAAAGCACCAGCACATGCAAGCAAATAGTAAGACCACATTCTCTTAAATCTTTTATCATATCGTTTACTTACTTTATCCCAGTTTTTTTCCACATTCTTATACCATGCCATAAGCGTTGGATCATAATAAGCACCGAAATTGTGCCAGTCTTCTAGAACAAACAAGCCTTGCGCCGCTTTCATAATTTGTTTTTCCTTTGGGATGGATCCATTAGGGAAGATATATTTTGCAATCCAAGGATCTGAAGCTTTTTTCGCGTCTGCGCTTCCAATAGTATGCAATAAGAATATTCCTTCTTTTTTTAAGCATCGATGTACAACTTGCATATAAGTACGATAATTTTTTATTCCTACATGTTCGAACATACCTAAAGAAACAATATGGTCGAAACGTTCGTTGAGTTCTCTATAGTCTTGCAATCTAAATTTAATGGGCAACCCCTTGCAGAGCTGTTCTCCGAGTTCTTTCTGCTCTTTGGATATGGTTACACCTACACAACTGACTTTATATTTCTGTGCTGCGAACTTCATGAAACTTCCATAGCCACAACCTATATCGAGAATTTTCTGTCCTGGTTTCAATTGTAATTTTTTACAGACTAAATCTAATTTTGCTTCTTGGGCCTCATCCAGAGTCTTTGCTTTTTTCCAATAGCCACAAGTATAAGTTAATCGCTTGTCCAACATGGCCTTGAAGAGATCATTACCTAAGTCGTAATGTTTTTCTCCTACCTCAAATGCTTTTTTCTGGGATTGTTTGTTGGTTATTTTTGCATGGACATAGGCTAGTGTTGCTTTGAATGTTAGTTTTTCTTTTTTATCGATCTCATTTACAAGGAGTTTGCAGAAAAATTTATCCAAGGCTTTACAATCCCACCATCCATCTACATAAGATTCTCCTAATCCCAGAGAGCCTTCAGCAAGAACTTTCTGATAGAACGCCTTATTATGGACTTGAATATCCCAAGGCCTTGTTCCATTGATTTGAATGTCTGCAGGAGCAAAATATGCTTTGAGGATTGCTTTTGCCATATTAGGTAGTTTTCTTAAGTACTTATAAATTTTTTCTTCACTTAAAAGCTATACTATTGTTAATCTATTTAACATCCTCTTATTTATTATGCTATTTTGTTTTATTCTTATCTCATTAGTCTTTTTTATCCTTTTTTGTTAGTTATTATTCTATAACAAGATTTAAATAACCTTTTTGTTAAGTAACTTTCATGGGACATAGCAGCCATTACCTAGACAAGTTTTTATTTACTTATTCCTTGACTCATCTTACTGCTTCAGATAAAATTCGCTTCTATTATGCTTTGAAGGGACGAGATGGCAAAACAGGAGTTGTCAAAGACTATCACATTGCGCAATTAGGAAGAACAGTCTTATTAGTTCCTTCACCTTTTGCAGCTGACGTCGAATCCTTTTTAAAACTATGGAAGTGTAGCATGACTAAGAAACAGGTGATGATAGAACCATGATGACTAGCAAAGGGGTGATCTTAGTACTTAGCTGTTTATTACTCATAAGTCTAGTCGCTGGTTTCCAATATACACTTACTACTCAAACTGATTTTGATCAAGGAACTTACAATAATACTCTCTATAATAGCACAAATCTTTCTCTGCAACTCTCTCCTGGAAATACTAGCGGTACTTACACTAGCACTGTCTTTGATGGTCTGGATACTAGTCAATGGAATACTCTTACTCTAACTTCAGTATTACCTACAGAACCTTTGTTACTGAGTGTAGACGGCGATGATGATGTCTGGACGTCTCATGATGGTATACATTGGGTTCTTCTTATTGATAATTATAACAATGGTGATGGTGGTAGTGATGCTGATTTTGCTTTTGTGGATTATCAAAATTACTTCTACTCTGTTGAAGATGATGATGATGTCTGGAGATCAACTACTAGAGGATTAACTTGGACTAAAGTGAATGATGATTACAACAGTGAAGGGCAACATGTAGTTCGCGCTGTCTCAGACTACAATAATAATCTCTATATCATTGAAGATGATGAAGACGTCTGGAAATCTACTGACAGTGGATTGAACTGGAGCAAAGTAAATGGTAGTGATTTCAACGGAGGCAATGGAGATCCTGCTGGTTTCGTAGTTAATAGTTCTAATACTTTACTTGTTGTGGACAATAGCGAAGATGTCTGGGCAAGTACTGATGGTGTTGCTTGGTATTTTGTCGCTAATGATTTCAACGGTGGAGAAGGTAGTGATGTAGATTATTTAGTTATTGATGGTCAAGATTATTTGTATGCGATAGAAGATGACGATGATATTTGGCAATCGACTACCTCTGGATTTACCTGGACAAAAATTCGCACTGATTATAATGGCGAAGGACAACACGTTACTAGAGCAACTGTAGATTCTTTTGGCACTTTTTATATCATTGAAAGCGATGAAGACGTCTGGAAATCTACTGATAGTGGATTGAACTGGAGCAAGGTCAATGACAGTGATTTCAATAATGGCAATGGAGATGTTGTTGGATTGTTTAGCATTAATTCGACGACCAATATTTCTGCTCAAGCACGCTCTTGTACCTTGTCAGATTGTAATGATGCTTCCTTTAGCGCAACTGGATCTTCTTTGAGTCTTACTTCAAATAGATATTTCCAATTTCATCTTACTTTAACTGCAGATGAAGCAGATCTAACTCCTACAGTTTCCCAAATTACTCTTGATTATGTAGATGTTGGGGTACCGAGTGTAACTAGTGTTGCACCTCAGAGTGCTAATTTTACTACAAATGAAACTCTCTCTCTTAATGCAACTATCAGTGATGGAAGAAGCCTGGACATTGTTCTGGCAAATATTACTTTACCCAATGGAACAGACACTTTAGTACAACTCTTCAACACTAGCGACACCTTTTATGCAATGGACTATACTACTTCCCTTACTGGTGACTATCAGTTTACCCTTCTTGTTAATGATACTTCTAATAATCTTAATGATACTGAAACTGGAAGTTTTTCTTTAAGCGCGCCTGATGTAGATACTCCTCTTATTACTCTTGGCAGTTGCACTCCAAACTCTAGCACCATTGGAGAAGAAGTTACCTGCACTGCAACCATTACTGACAATATTCAAGTAGCGACTGTTTTAGCAAATATTACTTTACCAGACACTACAGTTCTAGAACCAACTTTAAGCAACACAAGTGATCTCTATCAATTTACAGTTAATATTTCTCTAGTTGGTACTGCATCAGTCTTTTGGTTTGCCAATGATACTACGAGCAATGAACAAAGTGATGGACCTCAACAATTTACTGTGGAAGCAGCCAATCAAAGTTCTGAAAATGGAAGTTCATCGGGCAGTAGTTCTGGATCTTCTTTACCTAGTGGAAATAGTGGATTAGAGGCATTACGTAATGCTCCCCCTGGAACTTCCATCATCAACAAGCAACCACAACCTAATCAACCTTCTTCGCAAACTCCAGAAAGTTCACGACAACAAGGACCAACTATAGTGCAACCATCTCGATTACCAGACAATAATGCGTTAACAGGTGCAGCTATTAGTGCATCTTCTGAAAGCAGCATATTCAAAAAAATTACAGCAGTCTTCCTTATTTTAGCTATACTTTTTTTCGGCGTCAGCTATATTTTACGCGAACGACGAGTGGCAACGAAGCATTTATATATGAAAAAGCTACGAAGAAAGATTATGGTGAAAGATCCAGAGGTGCTTGATAAACTCCAGGGCTATGTCAGTGCAGAAATTCTTCATAGGCTCAAAAAAGGTGATCAATTACAACAGAAACGTGTTGATCCTAAAGATAAAGAATTTGCCCATCAATTCCCAGAAACTGCTAAAGAGATTCAAGAAAAGAAGATTCAAGTTCACCCCAAGAAATTCAATTATGAGCGCTTAGAACAAGCAAAAAAAGATATTTTCAAAGATCATAAAGTTGTTTCTGCATCAGACATGCAAAAGATTTTCCCAGAAACTTTAGGAAAGACAGCTCATTTACAACAAGAGAAATTTGTTTTCACTCCACGCACTAAAGAAATTAAAGAAAAAGTAGGAGAAGAGGACTTTGCTAGATATTATAATGTTAAAGAAACTAAAAAAGCAGCTCCAGTTGAACAAAAACAAGCTCCTCAAACAAGTAGAAAGATTAATAAGACATCAAAAGATGGTTTATTGAAAGGATTACAAGAGGTGTATAAGATTGAGTAGGGAAAGCAAAATCATCGGAGTTATTTCGATAAAGGGTGGTGTAGGAAAGACTTCTGTTACTGCTAATATTGGTGCAGCACTTGCTCGAGAATTTGGTAAAAACGTTGTTATTGTAGATGCTAATTTTTCTGCTCCTAATTTAGGATTACATTTTGGACTTACACAGCCTACCGTTACCTTACATGATGTGTTAAGCAATAAAGTTGATATTGGCGATGCAATCCATGAGTATGATAAAAATCTTCATATAGTTCCTGGGAGCTTGTTGAATGATAAAGTTAATCCTTATAATCTGCGAGAGAAAGTTAAGAAGCTGAAGAGTTATTATGATATTGTATTGTTAGATTCTTCTCCTAATCTCAATGATGAATTACGCGCTGTCATGTTAGCAGCTGAACAACTGATTGTAGTTACTAACCCTGATTTTCCAACGCTAAGCACGACGATGCATGCAGTTAAAGTTGCAAGACAAAAACGTGTTCCCATCATGGGTATTGTGCTGAACAGAGTACGCAATAAAAGCTT
>JAUXTV010000192.1 GCA_030679025.1 Candidatus Woesearchaeota archaeon | reverse complement strand
TCGGCAACAGAAATTAAATATCTTAACTCGTTGATAAAGTATGTCCCACAAAATAAAAAAAATATCTGAAGAAGAAGCAGAAAAGAATATTTTTACGAATTTTGAGAAGATGTTTCTCTAAGAAACTTTTAAAAAAGAAAGTTTAAAAAAGAAAAAGTATATAAGAAAGCTCATCATCATATTTCTAACATATTTCAAAAGAGGTGAACGGAACAATGGCAGCAAAAAGACGCGCAGCAGCAACAAGAAAAACATCTGCTCGACGCACAGCAACTAGAAGAAGACGATAAGTTTTCTTTTTATAATAATCATTTTTTCTTTTCTTTTTTTCTTTCTATTACAATATTTTTTTCTGGAAAACCAGTCTTGATAAGTTCTTGATAAGGTTCAGAATCTTCAGAGACAATACAAGCAAGTGGTAAACCCTTCATTTGAGAAATAGCTAATAAAGTTTGGTAGAATCTAGGATCACAACTCTCAATTGTCCTGAAGTTTACAACAACTCTTCTGCGATGATATGTATAATTATCAAGTTCAAGGACTCTTCTAGTAATCTCTGTAAGAAGAGTAGTTCCATCCTGGGGGGTAGGTTGTTCTGCTTGCTTGTCTCTTACAACTAATCGATGATCCTGGGTGTAGTCTTTCGCGTCAAGACCGTCATATTTTGATACACCTCCCAAATAACGAGGCAAATGTTGTCTTGTTTTCTGAACAAGAGTTCTTTCTTCTTTTGGTTTTAAAGTAAGTTTGACGCCATTATATGCTCTTTGAGGAGGTAAAAAATTAATTTCCGCAGATCTAAATATTTCTTCTCCTTGCCTACCCATGAGGACTACAGGAACATGAGCGAGCGCATCCAAATCTTCAACTTGCATAAGCAAAGGATCTGAACGAATTTGATCAAGAAATTCCAAACCTTGAAAAAAATCTGTAAGCGGCCTATTCATCAATTCAGAAGGATCACGATGGGAAACTTCTACTAACCTTTCATTAACAAATTGGATAGTGTTATTAGCACGTGCGAGTATTGTTGGATGAGTAACAAAGTCCCATGTCGTAGTATATTTAGTTGTTTCTTGAAGATCAGCAATCTGGGTCTTTTGTTCCGTAAGTTGTCTGTCTCGTTCTGCGAGTTGTTTTTGTAATTGGTCTACTGTTTGCTCTAACTCTGTTATTCTTTGATTACGCTGGCCAAGCCCAAGATGATGTAACTGACGGATCTTAGCTAAATAACGTTCCAAACTTTCGTCTTCAGGCATGCATTTTCTAAAAGATACTGGTTTAATACCTTTGTTCACTACTCTTCCACAACGAAAGTTTTAAGAGAGGAAAAATCGACAGAAAAGGATGTTCGAATTTTTAACCTCTTTTATGGATGTCATTCTTCATCTAGATAAGTATCTAACTGTCATTGTTGACCAATATGGCCTTTGGATTTACGCATTGCTGTTTCTAATCATCTTTTGTGAAACTGGATTTGTGTTTGCGCCTTTCCTGCCTGGAGACTCTTTATTATTTGCTGTTGGAGCTCTAGCTGCTGTAGGCTCTATGAATATTTTTATGCTGTATGGATTGCTAGTGCTGGCAGCAGTTTTAGGAGATACAGTGAACTATTGGATAGGTATGTATGTTGGTCCAAAAATATTTGAAAGAAACATTCCTTTCTTAAAAAAAGAATATTTGATACGAACAGAGCAGTTCTATGAAGTGCATGGAAATAAGACCATCATGCTTGCTCGTTTCATCCCTGTTATTCGAACCTTCGCGCCTTTTGTTGCGGGCATTGGAAAAATGAAGTATCCTAGATTTTTATTCTATAATATTATAGGGGGCTTTGCCTGGATTACACTCTTTCTTTGGGGAGGATTCTATTTCGGAAATATTCAATTCATTCAAGAAAACTTTTCTCTTGTGATTTTGATTATTATAGTACTCTCATTTATTCCTATGGCTTTAGAATTTATGAAGCATAGAAAAAGAAAAATTAAATTTCAATGAGTGTTCCTAAGGGTCCAGGATTCAGCATGAGTGTTTGTCCAAGTTTCTGATGAACAGTAAAATTCTCATGGATATGTCCACATAAATAAAGCTGAGGTTTTAATTCTTTGATTGCTTTCGTAATGCTTCGACAGCCAACAGAACCATATAAGGGTAAATAGTCAAGTTCTGTATTATGAGGAGGTCCATGAGTAACTAAAATAACTTTATCACCTGGTTGTATTTTTTCTTTAAATTGAGCAATTCTTTGTTCTAATTTGCGATCAACTATGGAAAAGCCGCCACCGCCATGACCTAAGAAAAGATAGTTGCCAATTCTGTGGGGTTTTCTGTGAAAAGGAATAACATTCTTCAACTGTAAATGACTTACTTCTCGTTCTTCCTCATGATTGCCATGAATAATCAATAAAGGCTTGTCTGCTTTCATTAAAATGTTTAGCGCTGGTTTGAATCCCTTTCCAAAAAGAGAAATATCCCCACAACAAATCATAATGTCTGCTTGTTGTGCTTTCTTGACAATGCCTAAGAGAGCTTTTTTAATTATCTTGGGATCTGCTCTATGCACATCAGTAAAAGCCAGAATTTTCATCCAGCTACAGGGAAAAACAAGGTTTTTATACTTTATTCTTCAGCAGAAGCAGGAAGTTGCAACAAGATCTGATCATTGTAGGCATTGATCCTGGCATTACCACAGCTTATGCAGTGCTGGATGTTGATGGCCATGTACGAAAGTTGAAAAGTTCTAAAGAATTAGCTCTCAATAATTTATTGGCAGAAATTACCAATGAAGGAAAAGTATTAGTCATAGGCACAGATGTTAAACACATTCCAGGATTAATTGAAAAATTTTCTGCAAAAGTAGGTGCAAAAGTTGTTGTTCCAGAAGAAGATATGAAAGTGGGTTTCAAGGAAAGAATAACTGAAATGTATAATCCTCATGATGATCATCAGCGTGATGCTCTTGCTGCAGCCCTGCATGCCTTCAAAGAAGTGCAGCCCATGCTACAAAAAGTAGATGAAGCGCTTAAAAGAGTTGACAAAGAAAATCTTGCTACAGAAGTCAAACTCAGAGTGATCAAGGGATATACCATCGGAAATGCGCTTGCTTTTTTAGAACAGCCAGAGGACGAAGCAGTAATCAAGAAGCGTCGTCTCAAAACTGCTTTCAAAAAACCTTCTCGCTTAGTGGAAGAAAATAAGCACTTAAAAAAAGTAAATGCAACTCTTGCCAATAAAGTTGCTTACTTAGATGGAAGAATAAGAGACATGCTCAAGAAGATACAAAGCCTATCAGAGAAAAAAGCTGGTGATATCATCAAGTTCAAAGATAAGAAAATAGAGTTTCTGAATCAAGAAATAACTAGACAGAGAAAAGAAAGTATGCAAATCAAACAAGAACTGAAAACAACAACTGCAGTGCTCTTGGAAACTAGAAATAAACTTATGGCAAAAAAAGTCAAGAATTTAGGTTGGGAAGAAGTCAGCAAGACTGTGAAAGAAGGGGATATTCTTGTGGTTGAAGATGTAAATAGTTTCAGTGATCGTTCTTTGCAGTTCCTCAAGCAAAAAGTAAGTATTATTATCTACAGAAAGCCGCCAGCAAAAGAATTAGTGAAGCAGGGATTTCTCTTTGTGAATGCTGCGCATATTCCTATGAGGGAGACAGAAACCTTGGCATTTATTGATAAAGAAGTGCTAGAAAGAGAAAGAAAGAAAAAAGATATGCTCTCGACGATTGTGAGGGAATATCAAGAAGAGCGGCAGTCAGTAATCTGAACCTAAATAACCCATCATAAATCCGCTTTCCTCTATGCTCAGTTCATCATTGTCTTCCAGCTCTAAAAGAAAGTCTTCAGCATAGAAGTCTTCATCTGAGGTTTGTTGCTCTGGAGGCCAAATAGCAAGCTTCCTTAGTTGTGTTCCAGTTAATTCCTCTATGGTCGGCATTGACATATCCATGATAACCACCTCTCCCGTGTTGATAAAAGAGGAAAATGAAGTGTTCTTTATATACCTCATGAGGGTCTTTGAGAAGTAAACAGATACTCTAACATCTATATAGTACTAGCTATGATAAGATATAGCGTCCATAGTGTGCTATCATGTCTCTATAAAAAGCAGCCGCGAGATAGTCTTGTACCCCACAAGCATCATTCATACTGTTGGTAAGCAAAGTTAGGCCTTGGTGTACAATATCTTCATCTTTTCGTAAGCGTAGTTTGCCTACTATTCTTTCAAGAGCGCCTAAAAGAGCAATATTTCCTTCTTCAATAGCGATAAATAAAGAAATATACTGGTCAAATAAAAAATTAGTTCCTTCAAGTTCCGGACTAGGAGGTTGAGCCCAAGCCATCTTACGTAAAGTCCTGCAATGTCTTCATGCCATATCTAAGAACTGTTGCTTTGCGAGGTCCTTCATTGCGTTCCTCTAGTGAGATAAATTTTCCATCTTCCAAAGACTTGATTTTCTTATGGAAATTAGAATAGCTTTGATCTCCGCCTTTTTTTTGATAAAGATCATAAACTTCTTTGGTAGTCAATCCATTATTAATTTTAATAAGGTCCAAGATCATTTGTTCTTGAGTATCTAAGGTAGCAGTGCTTTTTAATTTGAAGTCGCGTAATTTGCCTATGGCTTTCTCTGCATGATTGAGACTAATTTTTCTTTGAGCGTTCTGTTCTGCAATTTCTCCAGCTTCTTTTAACAGATACAATCCAGCTCTAATATCTTTAGCATTATAGGCTTTCTCTACAATTTTTTCAAAAGCAACAGGATCTAAAACATTGGGAGCAAAAGCGAACTCAACACGTTTTTTCAAAATCATCTTGGTTTCTTCAAAGTTGTAAGGTTTAAACACGAGAAGGTCTGGAGTCAATCGTGATCGTACTCTTGCATCTAAGGTTGTCAGCCATTGTTCATTATTAGTAATCAAGACTAAAGTTCTTCTATTAATTTCTTCGAGTAAATGATAAAATATCTGTTCATCTGTAATCTTATCTACCTCATCTAAAACAATCACAGCACTTTTTTTATTTAAAATTCTTGCAATCTCTTTGAATAAGTCATTAGTGTCTCTGTTCTGAATAAATTTAAAGTCAATCTGATCGCAAATTTCCAAGGCAATCTTATGAGGAGTATCTTTCTTCCAGCAGTTAAGATAAATGGTATGGATATCATCAGTTTTCTTATGGACTTCACTCAAAACATGTTTAGTAGCTACTGTCTTCCCAATACCAGGAGCACCCATAATCAATAAATTCTTGCCATTTCTCTTGCTGAAGAGCGGTTGAATGCAAGTAGCAATATACTGCTGTTCATTCTCTCTGCCTTCTAGAATAGGGGGAATGAAGTCAATATCTAAAGGTAAAGTATCTAAGAACAGAGACTCATTATCTTTCAAGACATTGTCAAATAAACCCATAGATGCTTACAGACAAACTAGCAGATATAAAGATTATGGTGGTGCATGAGAAGATCAGATTTCCTCAACACTCTCTTTGGTCAACTCCACACATCAGATACATAACCACTATGCTTATATACTTATAGTGTATAGTTATCAACTAAAGGTGTATGAATGTTAACAGTCAATGAAAAACAAGTCTTGCGTTTTTTGGCAGCAAGTATTGGAAAAGACTATTCTATTAACGATATTGCTAGAGAATGCAAACTTACGCCTAATGGTGCTTACAAGCTCCTTTCTAAATGGGAAAAAGAAGACGTTCTAAACGCAAAAACGATTGCCAACATCAGATCATACAAACTTAATTTTGAAAATGAAAAAACGCGCAATATACTCAATCTTGCCTTTATGGCAACTACATTGCAAGGAAGAATAAAATTACGTACCGAGGATCTCAAACCACTGAAATCAATGACTCAAATCTGTATTATTTTTGGATCATACACTACAGCAAAAAAAAATCCGGCAGATCTCGACATAGTATTTGTTCTTGAAAAAAAGAACTTTGAAAAATATAAGCAAATGTTGAGCAAAGTACAAGAGATTACACCCATCAAAATACAAGATATTATTCAAACCACTAAAGATCTAGAGCAGAATATCAAAAAGAAAGATCCTGTTATTGCTGAAGTCATAAAAAAAGGCATTGTACTCTGGGGATTTGACGTTTTGGTGAAGGTGATAGCAAATGTCAGTGAATGAAAAGCTCAAGAAATGCTTAGATGAAGGTCAACATGGTCATGAAAGACATAAAGGATTGAGAAAAATAAAACCAGATGCACAACTTTCCAAAGAGTATTTGACTAAGGCCCAGCATAATTTAGCGGCAATCACAAGCTTTCATGACTTAGGATATAGTGACTGGTCTGCAAGTGCTGCATTTTATGCTCTTTATCATGGTCTACTAGCAGTTCTAGTACAAAGAGGTTATGAGTCTCGCAATCAATCTTGCACCTTTATACTTATGGAAGAATGGATCTCTAAAGGAGAACTCACCTTGCTTACGGTAACAGATGTGAAAGAAATTTTTGACAGAAGTATAAATGAAGATCTCGAGCACAGTGAGAAAATATTAGACATCAGGGAAAGAATGCAATACAGCACAAAAACTCTTCTTGCAGAAGAGGAATTCCAAGCTCTTAAGAAAAGAACCAAAGATCTCTTCGACAAAATCAAGCTTGAACTAGAAAATTTTATACTGACAGATAAACCCTAGATTTCCTCAGCGCCTTCTTTAGTCAATGCCATCAGTCTGACACCAACACCCAGTTTCAAAGCTGCGCTCATAAGAGCCATATGTTCTCTGCCAGTACCAGAAATAAAATTAACAGCAATTTCAGCGCTTTTGACTTTAGCCTTGAGTTCGTTAAACATGACATCTCTTAACTCTTTCAATCCTTGTTCAGGATCAATAACTATGACTTCAGTTTTGGCATTAGCAGTAAAATTTTCTTTCCCATAAGCATTCGTAAACAGAATTATTTTATCCCATTGAATATCATCTATTAATCTATTGACATGACCCCAAGTGCCCTTTCCTGTACTCAAACAAGCAACAAGTTCTGTCATAGTAGCATTTAGCCATTTCCCATTTTTAAATGTTCCCACCCCCTATGAGAAGCATTCTTGAAATGCAAGTAATTTTTGTCCCTTGGTCAAGATGAGATAGCTATATAAATGAGAAGTGCTGTTTCTTCAATCATGACTGATACTCAAACACCAAATCTTGGTGGCGCTCTTACTGCTCTGGGTTTAGAAGACAAATTCTTGGCTAATGGCGAACTTACTAATTTTCCACTTTTAGAAAGAGGTAGACTTGCTAATGCTATTATTGATGAAAAATTAAGAATGGGTAAATGGCCAACAGTTATAGCCATGCTTTATGGTGGATTAGGCAAGGCTGATGCTTTATTCGAAGGAGATCGTGCTGAGCTACGAGAAAAAATAGTTGCAGCTGCACAACAACGTACTGACTAACTAACAGACTTTACTTTAGACACGCTAGTCAAAGCAAAAGAACATGAATTATTATTTAGATTAGCAACCAGCACTTCTCTAGGTTATGATGATCTTATGGCTGTTGTTAGTCATATTCCTGCTCAATATTTTACAGGGGATCCTCAAGGAACTCAAAAAAGACAAGCAATAGACCAAGTTGCTGGTCAGAGAGCATTAGCTGAAAGAAAATATGATGAGGCTGTACGTCATTTCGCAGCAATCGGCGATACTGCTAATTTAACAACCTTATTTAATCAAGCTATAAGTAGTGACGATGATAATGTCAATATAAGAATGTTGGAAGCAATAGCTCTAAGCGATCCCACTCAAAAAGAAACTAGATTACAAGCAATTGTGTCAAAATATTTAACAGAGGAAGTAGATCCTTCCCGAACTAGTAGGAGGATTGGAACTTTTACAATGTTTAAGTTCGTTAAAGCACATAGTGTTACATTATCTCCAGAACAGAAAGCTACTTTACACCAAAGAGTTGTGAAAGAAGCAGATATATATCATTTCCATAAAGATCAAGAACTCGCAACAGAACAAGAATTACTTTTACCTTGGGCTAGACATCACGCAACTTCACAACCTCTAGAAGCATATCGAGTTTTTGTAGCTACAGGTTTTGAAGGAGACGAAGTAGCAGCAGCTGTTCAAGCAGGATTAGCTCTTGAGCGCTACAGAAATGAGCACAGAGCATTAGAACCCTCTCAAGTTACAAAACCTCATCTCGAAAAAGCTTATGAGAGTGCACCTTTCGAAGTGCAAGTAAGGATTGCTTATCGTTTGCAAGATGAACAAAAACTACAAGAGTTAAGTAAGCGCGCAAACAAGAAAGGTAAATTCGATGAGGCTTATCGTTACTGGGTTGACGGCAAAGGTAGTCTTGATGGAACTTATATCGCAGCTATCAGAACTAAACTTATTGATGACGCCATAAAGAATCATCATGGATACATGCATCTTGCAACTAATGATCAGGCTGGTCAAGTAGAGGCTTATGAAGCTTTAATGGTGGCTCAAAGTACAGAAAAAGGAAATCACATGGACAAAGCACATGAATTGGCTTTCACGATGGGAGATGAGGCAAGAACTCAACGCGCTCGTGAAGCAATGTTCTCAGTTAATCCTGCATGGGCTTTATCTTTTTTTAAAGGAAATAGCTCAAGAAAAAGAGATGAAAAAGGAATTGATTATGTCATAAATACTATAGCAAGTCAGAAGGGCGTTGAGCCATCTACATTAAGAGGATTAGCTATGAAGTATCAAGCATAAAGTTTAATTTTTTCTATGAACTATTTATTTTACAACCCCTTATATTGTCTTTATTGAAGTGCCGGAAGAACAACGGAAATCCCGAAAGCTTTATATACCAGTCATATATACTGTAGTATATAGATTTCGGAGGAAATTATCATGAATTCCCATAACTTAAAACAAATTTTACTAGTTTTCTTAATAACTATGTTCTTAGGAGTGCAAACTTTTGCAGCAAGCAATGTTATGCAACAAGCTCCAGTTTCAGTTCCACCCGCTCCTGTAGAAGATCCTAACAATGTACGTGTTCCACCAGTAATTGTAGAAGATCCTAACAATATACCTGTAACTCCCGTGCTTGTAGAAAATCCTAATGTAATAGTAATACCTGTTCCACCAGTACGTGTAGAAGATCCAAATTCAATCCCAGTAGCACCAGCTCCTGTAGAAGATCCAAATTCAATTCCAGTATCTCCAGCTCCTGTAGAATATCCTACTGAAATCCAAGTAGCACCAGCTCCTGTAGAAGATCCTAACAGTATATCTGTTCCACCAGTACGTGTAGAAGATCCAAATTCAATTTTTGTAAGTCCAGCCCCTGTAGAAACTCCAGTCATTATAAATCCAAATAACAATGGTGGAAATACAGGCGGAAATCCTGGTGGCGGTAATGGAAACAATAATGGTAGAACTATCAACACAAGACCATCAACCACACCAAACACAAGAACCACAGCTCCTAATAACAACAACAATGCACCTGCACCAGAAGAGACTTCTGAGACAGGACTTGCACAGCAAGCAGGCGCTACTAATGAGCCAGCAACTGAAGATGCAGGCTTCCTAAGATTAACAGGTCGTGCAATTGCTGATTTGGCTACAAAAAACCCGATAGGCACTATCATAACTATCTTATTAGTTGGTGTAGTTATCTATGGTATAGTTAGAGTTTCAAGACGTTACCGTGCTTAAAAAAAGTACGGCGTCAAGAACACTTCTATAAGTGCGCTTAAAATCAACAACAAGACGGATGCAATTGTTAAAGTAAGTCCGTCTTGAAATATTCTTTTTCCATGTTCTCCACGTAAATCGTGTCTTAGTACTGCAAAGGATAAAACACTACCTCCCAAGCTAGCCATAAAAAAAGAAACTACTTCTGGCAGTCCATGCAATAAATAGCGAATGAATGCTAAAGGAACAAGCATGCTCGTTGCATACACTCCTTTCTGGATAAACAAAGCAATTGCAATACCAAAGACAGAACTATTCCATAATAAGAGCAGTAGTCCTCCAAAACCAAAAATAAAACTCAAAAAGAAGCATAATCCCAAAAGGAAAAAGTTGCTTCTGAGAATGCTTAGGAGTGCAGCATCTGGAGATATAGCATTGCCAGTTGCTAGAGATGGA
>JAUXTV010000137.1 GCA_030679025.1 Candidatus Woesearchaeota archaeon | reverse complement strand
TGTCCACCTGCAATATGGATCAAAGCACCAGTAGCACCTTGATAACTCACATCTAAGAGTGGATTTGTTAATGCCCTTCTTGTAGCTTCTTCTACACGTGCATCTGTATCGCTTTCACCAATACCGATAACTGCTACATCACCATTGGTCATGATAGCACGAACGTCTGCGTAGTCTAAGTTGACTAAGGACGGTACCGAAATGGTTTCGACAATACCTTTGATCATAGTAGAGATCAATTCATTCGCAACAGCGAAAGCTTGTTGGATAGGTAAATTACCTGCAATTTGCACTAGACGATTGTTGTCAATCACGATAACAGTGTCACAAGCTTCTCTCAGTTGTTGTAAACCGAATTCAGCTTTGTCAACACGTGCGCGTTCTACGTCAAAAGGCATAGTAACTGTTCCGATAACTATAGAACCAGCTTCTCTTGCTAATCCAGCGACAACTGGAGCAGCACCTGTTCCTGTTCCTCCGCCTAATCCAGCGCAGATGAATGCCATATCGCAATCTTTTAAGTGTGCTTTAATTTCATGCAGACTTTCTTTAGCTGCTTCAGCTCCTTTTTGCGGATAACCTCCGCAACCTAATCCTCTGGTTAATTCTCTTCCAATAAGGATTTTATGATCTGCATCTGTCATATTCAAATGTTGTAAATCTGTATTTAGAGCTATAATCTTTGCTCCTTGGATGCCTTTTTTATGAAGCCAAGAAACCATATTGTTTCCACCGCCACCACATCCTACTACTGTAATATTTGCTTGACCTACTTTGAGGCCATCTATTGTTGTTGAAGGCATACCCTTCATTGCATCTGAGATGAGACTTTCCATTGTGTTTTTCCCCCTTTGCGTTCCCCAGGTTTTGTTTCCTTGTTTGTTTTTTTTTGTTATTGTATATTCTCGAGCACCATAATATTTATATGGTAGTTGAGTATGATACCATCTAAGAAACAAAATAAGACTTACTGATTCATGATGTAAGTTTTGAGAAAACAAGTTTCACTAAGAACTAAGAAACGCCAATTTCGAGGTTCACGATTTATAATGTGTTTCAACCGCCAAGTTGAAATGATATATTGTTTTTTTCCCGCCAAGGAATGAACAAACGTATAGATATTTTCTATTTCTTAACTTATATATAAACATTGTTTTACTTCGATAACTATATTGCACTATATAAATCATTAATTAACTACGTGTGTTTGCACCTCTTATGCCTAAAAAAGATGAGTTTACACCAGGTGATAGCGTTCTTCTCACTACAAAGGAAAAACAACATATTGGTGTTCTTATGCCTTCACCGAATGCAGAAAATGTAGTGCTCAAATTAAAGACTGGATATAACATGGTTCTCAAGAAAAAGTCTATAACAGCAGTCAAAAAAGAAAAAGCTACTGTTATTGTTCAGGAAAAAACTAAGTTGCCTAGTGTTCAACATAAAAAAGAGCTCAAGACTATTGCTATTCTCCATACTGGTGGTACTATTGCATCAGAAATAGATTATGCAACTGGCGGAGTCGTTGGTCGATTCACACCAGAAGAAATCATTGCCAAGTATCCACAACTCACAGAAACAGCCAATGTTCGTTCTCGTTTACTTCGTAACATGTCTTCAGAAGATATGAGATTTCCCCATTATAATATCTTAGCAAAAGAAATTCAGAAAGAGATCAAAGAAGGTGTTGACGGTATAATTATTACCCACGGTACTGATACTATTGCCTATACTTCTGCAGCTTTAGCCTTCGCTTTGGAACATCTTCCTATTCCAGTTATTTTAGTAGGAAGTCAGCGTTCTTCTGATCGTGGTAGTTCGGATGCAGCATTAAATCTCTTGTCAGCATTTCGCTTCATTAGTCAATCAGATTTTGGAGAAGTAGGGTTATGTATGCATGAAACCAGTAGTGATGAGAGTTGTGTCTTATTACCAGCAACAAAAACAAGAAAATTCCACACCAGTAGACGAGATGCTTTTAAAACAGTCAATGCTAGACCTTTCGCTCGTATTACTAAAGAAGGAAAAATCACCTGGATTAATCAACAGTATCATAAAGTAGACAAAGCAAGAAAGCTCGTTGTTAAACCCTTCAAAGAAGATCTCAAAGTAGGATTACTCAAAACACATACACATATGTATGCAAAACAGTTTGAAGTCTATTCTACCTTCCAGGGTTTAGTTCTGGAAGGAACTGGTATGGGTCATTTACCTATTAACACCCTAGATAAAGAAACCAAAGAGCATGAGAAGATCTTCAAAGTCATTCAACAATTGGCTAAAAAAATACCAGTAGTCATTACATCACAAACCTTATTCGGTCGTATTAATCTGAATGTCTATTCTCCAGGTCGTGTGCTCAAAGAGGCAGGAGTCTTGGGAGATTATCTCGATATCTTGCCAGAAACAGCTTTCATCAAGCTAGCTTGGTTGCTCAGTAATTATCCTAAAACTCAGGTAGCAGCTCTCATGCATGAAAATCTGCGTGGAGAAATAACTAAGCGATCTTTACATGAAGATTTCTTGTAATAGTTGAAAGAGATCAGAGAAGCAACCTTTTTATAAAAGAGAAGAGTAAGAAAATCCATGAAAAAAAAGAGTCTCTGGTATCGTTCTCGCGGATTAAAAAAGATGGAGAAAAGGTTTGGAAAGCAAGTCATAGAAAAAGATATAGCCTTAAAATTAAAAACTGAAAAAACAGTAAGAGTTCTAGAAATAGGATTTGGAGAAGGCAAATGTTTATTGGAGTTAAGAGCTAAATTTCCTAATAATAATGTTGAGTTATATGGTGTAAATAATAAAAAAACAGGAAATATGTATAAGAAAAGTGACTTTCTCAAAAATGCTAAACTCTTCGGAATGGTAATACCAAATGCTAATCTGCCAAAGCCATATTTTTTCGATGCAGGAGAAGGTTTGAGGTTTAGATCTAATTTTTTTGATATAATCATAAGTCAAGTTTCATTTCATTATATTGGCAATAAGGCAAAAGTTCTTGAAGAGGTATGGAGAGTTTTAAAAGTAGGAGGAAAGGCCTACCTTCATATAGATTCAAGCTACAGCACAGGTTCTCCAGATTTTTTAAAACTAAATGAAGAAACACCTAGATTTGTAATCTATAGAAAAGAAAAGATCGTTAAATTAAGTCAATATCTAAATAAATTTAGGAAAAAAGGATTTAAAATCTCTGGTACTATTTTCAATAAAAAGAAAGATAAACACACTTTAATCATAGAGAAGAATAAGCACAATCCCTTAAAGCTTAACCTGCAATATGATGGAAACTCCACTCTCTATTTGACTAAACTTAAAGATAGCGACAAATACAAGAATGATAGTTCAATTTGGTGGGGTACACGAAGTGTTTTTAAGGCCAAATGAACTAAAGAAAACCATGAAAAAAGAAGTATATTACGTTAAATCGCTTGAAGAGGACTTCGCAACAAAAACTCTACAAGGAAAAAAGAAAGTAACCTATCAAACTGTTTATGATATGGTTAAAACGAGAACAATAAAACCAAATACCAAAAGCTTTGGTAGAAAAAGACGTCTATCATGCACAATTCTCAGCAAAAAATATATGAAGACATATAGGTCCCAAGGAATAATTTTTACAACTATTCAAGAGCCAGATTATATAATTCCTTTCGATTTAGTTCTGTTAAGTGCTACAGATAAAATTATAGTTCATTATTATAGAATAAAGAATAATCTGCATGTGTATTATAATCACACTTTAATTCCCGGATTTAATAAATTTATCTTCAAAGATTTTAATACCATGGTAGAAAGATACAACTCTCCAAAAATAGTATGGACAGAGGTCAACAGATTTAGAAAAGAAAATGGATTTAAATATCTCCCTCATCAAAAATTTAGATTAGTAGAGTACAATGAGGCTGTTTTTCATAAATTTATAAGAATAAATCCCATAGCCTTATTTGGATATAGGCAAGAGACAAGGAAGATCGCTAAAAAATTAGGGTTGCCCTATTATGTTTCAGCAAAACAATTTTATCAGTCTACTTATAAAAATATACCTGAAAAAAGTGCATTTATTATAGGGAGATTCCAGCCCATGCATTTAGGCCATTTAAATTTGATAAAGAGATATCACGATGCTGGATTTTTTATTAAGATTGGTATTGGATCCTCACAAAAAAGTAGTGAAAAACATAATCCATTGACAGTGCAAGAAAGGGAAAAGAAAATTAGATATATAATGAAAGAATATGGAATTAAAAATTATACCATTTATCATATTCCTGATATCATTAATGATACAAACTATGTAAAACACACACTTAAGATTGTAGGATCATTCGATACTCTATTAACAGGAAATCAAAATGTTCTTAAATTATTTCTAAGTCATAAGTCTAAAATTTCATGGAACATAGAAACATTCGATGAAGCTTCCGGCAGATCAGGTGGTAAAATAAGTTCAGGAATGATTAGAAAAAGATGGTTAAAGGGTCCAAATAAAAAAGGACTTCCTAAATCAGCCTTTGAGTTTCTTAAAAAAATTAATTTCTCAGCTAGGCTAAAGAGTTTAAATGCTTAAAAAGAGTTCAATCTTTCTTACTCTTTACCAGATTAACAATATTTCTACCAATACTTCTTATTCCTCTATCAAGTCTATTGGTAATATCCAAAGCGTAATCTGCAAAGTTGATAAGAACAACTGCTACAGTCACGCGAGCTAATTTTGCAGGATCCAGATTCTTAACAAAATCAGATGCAGATTGCGCGATGCTTTCTTCTAAGCCAGCCTTTTTAGCCATATAATATCCGATGGCTCCTGCAGCTGTTAGATAAATGGCATCTAAAGTAAATGAGGCTCCTACCCTATAGCCTGCGCCCACAACAGATTTACGAGTAAAATCTCCAAGAGAATGTCTTTGAGAGCGTTCGAAGATGACTGAGTCTTCATATGCTGATTCAGATGTGTAAACTACAAAAGTCATGCCTTGGTCGATAGCATACTTTATCAGGCGAGTGTCATCTGCGATTATTACAATCTTCTTAGGTTCCTGTAGTTTAGTTTCTAGGTTTTCCATGATAGTATCCGCCAAAAGCAACATTTAAATACTTCCTTCCACCTAGTGGTATGTAAGATGTATGAAGATATTCTCTATGAATGCGGTCTGACGCAGAATGAAGCTGCCACTTATTTGGCATTATTGAGATTGGGCAAGGCAAAGAGCGGAGAAGTTGTCCAAGAGGCAAGAATATCTGGCGGCAAAATATATGAAACTTTATACAAGCTTATAGAAAAAGGA
>JAUXTV010000168.1 GCA_030679025.1 Candidatus Woesearchaeota archaeon | reverse complement strand
AGCTAATCCTACTGCTACATACAAAGATTTACCGCCCGTGTTAAAGTGTTTCAAAAATACAGCCTTGCCTATGCTCAGAAAAATAATAAGAAAAATTATAGAGTCGATATAAACATGAAATTCTTCATAAAAATTAGTAATGCTAAGTTGACCACCACCATAAAATCCACCATAGCCACCGCCGTAACTATAATCACGATAAACTAGTGCACCAGTAGGATCGAAACTAGGTTGCATGAAAATTCCCACAGTAATAATAGCTATGAAAACAAGTGCTATAGAAATCCACGGGATACGAGAAACCTCTTTTTGCATAAAAGAAATTCATCCTTAGAACTATATAAAGATTGCTAAGAAACGCCTACAAAGCTAACTGTATTGGCTAAAAGAGTAAAGACAACAATGCCTATAAAACTCACTAAGAAATAAAGAATGCCTGCAGTCAAAAGATTTTTGCTAAGACGCTGATGAGTAGTAGTCTGATCATATCCTCGTTCAATGCGTGTAGATAACAAAGTAAGAATAATAGTGATCTGTACAACATAAACACCAACAACTAATTGAAAATAATAACTAGGAATAACATCTTTGATATCCAAAACACTGACTAAAGCGCTAATGCCTCCAGTCAATCCTTGTTCTGGATTCTCTAGACTTGCAAATTGTTCTCCTAATTTGTTAATAATCGTAACAACCATGCTGCCAACACCAACAACTATGCCTGCAATTAAAGGAGTCAAAAAAGTAATTTGGCTAGTCATGCTGCTTAAGACATCTGCTAACAAATCTTTCAATCGTTCATTAATGCGATAAATTCTAGTGATATAATCGCTGATAGTTAACAAGCTTCTGCTGACAATTTGTGAGCCTTTTTTTGCGCTTTCAACTAAAACTTTCATCGTGCTTTCAATTAAAGAACTTGGGAAAAATAATAAAGCTCCGCGTTGAGGATGAAATATGGCCTCTTTAATGCTCATGCCTGCATTGCGAATATTCATGTTGACAATTCTGAAGAAATCGCCCGTAGGTGTTCCTTGCATTTGTTGGCTCACATCGCCGAAAGCAACCTCCGCGGGAATACCATCGCCAATTCTATTGCCTAATTGAAATAATGCGCCGCTAAACTCAACTTCCAAGGCATCAGTCTTTTCTTTGAAGGCAACCAGTTTTCTGCTTTTGACCCAATAGAAAAAAGCTAATCCTAAAGAAAGTCCCAGAGGAATAAATAAACTCAAAAAAAGTGCACCTACACCATAAGGTCCATTGCCTCCTTTAAAGTCAAAAAATTCTCCGCCGAAAAAAGGAAAATCAAAGTCAGGACTAAAAAAATAAATATAAAGAGGAATAAATCCTACAATGCAAAATAAGGAAATAATGGATAAAGTAATAGACAAAGGAGACACACCATTTGCTAAGCTTTGATAACGTTTCAAATCGGGACGTTGTAAAAGAATATCATTTTCTCCATAGCCAGAAGGTCTAGTATTAAGCATAGAATTACCCAGATACATAACTAAAAAAGGTAAAATTAAATTATAAAGAAATGCAATATGATACCATTTAACCAATCCTGATAAAAAACTGCCAATCATAGGAAACATAACTAAACCAAGAATAGGTAAAATAATACCTAACATGTGTAAGACAGTAATAGGACTTTTCAAATTGTGTGCATAATGCAACATCTTGTCATAAGTTCCATCCAGCATGACTTGTAAAGATTTTTCCAACAATTCCAAGCGTTTGCCTTCGCTCTGCTCATACAAACTTCCTTCAATCAAATGAAAAGATTCTAAAAATTCTAAGTTGTATTTTCTCCACTGTTCTAAATAAGCGTCCAGGCTTTCTTTAATTGTAAAATATTCTTCAGTTTCTATTTGCCAAAAGACACGTTTTAAATCTAAGCTTAAAGGTCCTCCCAGATGTTCTGCAGCAAATTTAACTGCATGTTCTAAATTAGAAGTATGACGCATGTACATGACAATATACAGAATACACAACACCATTTGATTGCTGACTTGTAATCGCCATCGAGTTGCGAAATAGTAAGGTAATCGTGATAAAGGTTTAATTAAAACTATTCCGGATAAAATAAAAAATAAGCTAGCAGATAACAAAAGACTGCCAGTAACATAACTGATTACTCCAATAAAGACTCCAAAAAATACTAGTGCTAAAGAAACTAAAGCAGCGAAGCTAGCGGTGCTGTTAGGTGTAATATCTAGATGAGAAATACGCAGAGATTCTTGAATAGCTGGAAGTTCTTTCTCTTGAACTTTAACTGGAAGAAGATGTTCTGCAAATTTGCACCATTGCTCATAATAAGTAAATCGTTTCTCCAAAGCTTCTTTGCGAAATAACAAATATTCGCGAGATTGCACTTGAGAAGATAAAGAATCTCCTGTTGATGCTTCAAGACGCTGTTGATATTTGTGGACAACGTCGTCTACTGCCGAATTCATGATGATGGAAACTTCCTGCGTTTAACTTCTTGGCGCAACCAAGCTTCCCAATCTGCAAAAATGCGTTTATTGTCATAAACATGATGTTGTTCATTGATTTTGTCTGCGCTTTGATGAAAATAATCATTGCTTTGCACAACAAAAGGTGCTTCAAGAAGTTCTGGAAGTGCATAAGCCTGTGCTGCCTTAAGTAAAGTTTCTTTCACTTGTGCACGCACTAAGACCCCATCCCAGACCGCATCCCAATTGCCTGCCCATTCACGAACATTTGCAGCAATGCTTTTCAAGACTTCGCTGTTGCCTTGTAATAAATCATCTGTAGGTAAAAGTGCATCTTGTTTGCTGTCATATCTGAACAAATCTACAAATCCGCCTTGCTTTTGTGGATCATCATCCCAATGTTTGCGTACTTCTGTAATTTGTAAAACTCTTCTCTTGCTATGTAAGCCATCTGCGCTGCGAACTGGATTGCTAACGATAATAAGATCAACTGCTTTGAAGCTAGTTTTGGGTACTCCCAAATCATTAACTATTCTATCATAAACAGCATAAGGATGTGCACCATGAATAGTTCCTGCAACAACATTTGCTAAGGCGCCAATACGCATGGCTTCAAACAAAGCTTTCGCTTCAACACTTCTAATCTCTCCAACAATTAAGGAACTATCACCCATACGAAGAGAAGTTCTAATGCCTTCATCAGCAGCAAGTTCATTGCCTCCGCTCATTAATGCGGCTCGTACTTTCATCGGTTGAATATTATAACCCATATTGCGTAAAGCGTCAATCGGAAGTTCAAGCGTATTATGAAGTAAAATATTATTACAAACAAAGTTTTCATAATCTGGAACAGATAAGTCATAGACATATAATTCTGTAGAGGATAGTGGTTCAATCTCTGCAACTTCATCCCAAAAAATGTCGGCATGAACTAATTTTTGCAAATTTTGAGTAATGTTAGTTGTTATCTGAACTTGAGTCATTAAAGTTAGGAATTTTCTTCTACCGACATTATTATTTCTAGAGATATAATCTTGAGTATTAAAAATTTTATTATCTTTAGTAAGATTAGAAATTTCTTTTTTCAGCTGGAGAGATAGAGGGATAATATCAGTAGTGTCATGTGTTGAACGTTTTAAGCAAAGTTTATCTAAACAATTGAGTTTGTAAGATTGTAAAACACCAATATTTTTCTTAAATTCTATAAAATCTCTTAATGTGCTAATCCCAGCATTAAAAGTACCGTCTTTCCTTTTTTTTCCTATTCGAAGGGTAATGTCATAACCCAAGAGCAAAGTTTGAAGATCTCTTAATAATTGATAAGAGGCTAGAGGAATAACTATTTCATTATCAGAAACACAGCCGTCTCCACTGAAAACTCCCTGAAGAACAAAAGCTATTTGTTGTTTGGAAAGACTATAAATCCATGAAGGAACTTTCTTAGTATAAGCATCTCCGCGAAGTTCAAGGATGTCTCGAAAAATAAATCTAAGAGTTGTTGAATTAATCATTAAAGATCCACCATCAGAATGAATCTTAGGGGTCAAT
Organism: Candidatus Woesearchaeota archaeon; assembly: GCA_030679025.1. Taxonomy (GTDB): domain Archaea; phylum Nanobdellota; class Nanobdellia; order SCGC-AAA011-G17; family UBA489; genus JACOVP01. The sequence goes on along the minus strand of JAUXTV010000168.1, from coordinate 7,317 downwards.
TTGAATTGTTTTGCGGCTAAACAAACTATATTACTATCTTCTTCGTCAAAGCTAGACACGATTATAGATCTTTCATCATAACAGCCATCTGCTAGCCATAAGCCAACAAGCATTAAAAATTCAGAATCAAGTCTAATGTCTGTTGGTATTGGTTGGGAATTTCCAGAGTATTTATAGGATAATTTTTCTTTAAAGGGAGTAAAGTCTATATTTAAGTTCTTAAGGATAACAATAGGCAATTGTCCTAATCTAAGCCAACGAGGAGGTATCGAACGTGTATAACCTTGTTCTTTTGCTAATTGTTTAATCTCAGAATAGTATTTTTTTATAAATTTTTTCAAAGATTCTCCTTGTAAAATACCTCTAGGAATTCTATCTAAATAATCTAATAAGTTAATAGTATTCTGAGCATAGTCGTTGAAAGGTATTTTTCGTATGGTAGCTATATGAGATCCTATAGATAAATTAACGGGTTTTATTTCTTGAAGTGTGCCTTCGTCACCTAAAGTAAAAAGAGAATGATCTGCAGTAGTTTTAATAATTCGTCCAGTTCGTGTTTTAATCTGATAAATTTGCTTTTGCACTTTGTGACGAATAAGTTTTGATGGGTGTGACCAAGTGAGTTTATTGTCTTTATTGAGAGAAAGAACTTGAATGGATTCACGATTCCCTAAGACTTCATGGCCTGAAAGATTATACCATGATCCATATTTTTGAATTGAAGAATCTATAAGTTTACCTATAGTGGTTTTTTGTATGCAATTTGCTTTTTTGATAAGAATTTCTGAATCACCTGTAACACTGTCTTCAATAGAAATAATTCTATGAGTGCGCATAATCTCTACAAGTGATGCTCCCAACAAACTAGTCTTACCGCTTCCTCTTGTACCTGCAAATAATAAAGTTCTTCCGCCATCAATAGCAAAACTCAAAACTGCGGCAGCTAAAGGTGTCAGCATTTTCTGTTGAATAAATAAGGGAAAAGTCCAAGGTTTATCTCTATGTCTACGGAATGCGAAAGACAATCCAACAGGACTTAAGGGAGTTGTAATAACAGATACTCTGCTTCTTGCTCCAGGTATGGACAAGTCCGTATCTAAAACAGGATTTGCTTCATCTAAAGGTCTTCCACTTAACAAGCGTAATTTGGTAGCCCAGCTGTCACTATCTTCTCTGCTAGGGATAATATTAGTGACGCATTCTCCATAATCTTGATGCACTAAGAAAATAGGAGTTTGGCCTATAGGTCCATTCACCATGATGTCTTGTACTTTTTCGTCTTGTAATAAAATTTCTAAAATGCCAAAACCAACAGTATAGCGCACTAGAATATCTGCTAAGAGTGCAATTTGTTTGTAGTCAAGGGAAATTTGTTTGTGTTCTACTAGTTCTTGCAATAAATCTCTCCCGATGTTAAAAAACGTTTTTCTCATGCGTTGAGGATCTAAAAATTCTTCTTGTCGTGGCTTGTGTTCTGCTAAAACATTTCTTGCTAATTCTAAAAGAGTATATTCGTCTTCAGTTAATTTGAATTCTGGAGGATAAAGATGATAAAGTAATTTAATATCACCTGGTATGCGAAAAACAGTAATCTCGCTTTTGCCATTGGAATAGACATCGACTTGTTCTCCATTCAAAGGAGGTTGTGCCATCACTTGAGTATACATGAAATCAGGAGTCATCAAAGGTCGGAAGAGTTGACGGTAGAAACTTCTGTCACCTATCTTATAGCCAGCTAATTGGCTGCGAACCACAGCAACCATCTGTGTAGAGTCTAGTAAAGTAAAGAAATATTCTAATAATCCAGCATAACGTTTGCGTAAATGAAGCAAAGGCTGAACCGTTTCTCGTTCTATAACTATTTTTTCTTCGCGCAGTAATCTCTGAACTTCAATATAGCAGCCCAAAGGATCATGACGTAATAAATCAAAGACTAAATATTCAAAGAGTGAGTTTTTTTCTTGAATAAATCCAACATAAGACTCATCAAAGCCTAGTGCTCCTAAGGTGAAGAGTTTTTTTCCTCGAACTAGATGATCATAAATTTTTGCAATCTCTACAAGGTATTGAGTCTGTTCAGAATTATAAGAGTAGTAACGTCTCTGATGAAAAAACAAACGACTTACTGTAGGGACTTCAACTAATTTGTCAATGGTGCTTGCCATCACTAGGGGATGGTCTTCTACAGAGGGACTATGGCTCCATTTATTCGCGTCAATGCGTAAAACTTCCTCACTCCCTTCCAAAATAATTTCATATTCACCAGTTTTTTGTGCCTCAGGCATAAAATCTTTCAAAAGAACGAAATTTATATACTTTCCTCATGCACGAGAGAAAGGCAGAAAGCTATTTAAAGGACGATACCTTCTCACAAAAGAAAGAGGTGAACAAGAGTTCTCCAAACAAGTATGCAAGAAGGGCAAGAAATAACACAAGTCATCGTTGATCTAAACAACCGTATCAGAACTTTAGAGAACAAATACAATTTGCTCGGTGAAAGATTATTAGTAGTCAATCAGAACATGATCGAAGAGTATAAACGATTGCTTAGAGAGATGAAAATAATCAATGAAGATCTAAGAGAAATGCGGCAAGAAACTATGCTCACACAAGACGCAATGAGAAATATGGTCAAAGAAATGGAGTTATTTGCAAAAAAAGAGCAAGTAAAAGTCCTCGAAAAATATATTGACTTAATTAATCCTATGCGTTTCGTAACAACAGAAGAAGTAGAAAGTCTCATTATACAAAAATCTGCAGGTGTAAAACGTGGCAAATGAACCTCCAACAGAATTAGTCATGAATATGGTAAAGCGTGGAGCTTCGAACAAGCAGATTATAGAGGAATTAGAAAGTCAGGGTTTCAGCTATGAACAAATTGCCGATGCTTTAACACAGGCAGAAACAAAGGCAAATATTGAAACGCCTCCAGCACCTAGCCCAGCAGGTATGCAGCCCTCTGCTATGTCTATGACTAGACCAATGCCTTCTTCCAATCCTAGTCCTCAAGTAATGCAAGTAAGTTCTCAAATGATGCGTCCTGCAATGACAGCAAGTAGTCAAGGAAACAGGGATACAGAAGATATGATTGAACAAGTTGCAGAGTCTATCATTAATGAGAAATGGCAGAAATTGATGGAGAATATGGGAGACTTAAATATGTGGAAAGAAAAAGTAAGAACTGATGTGCTTTCCATCAAGCAAGAATTAGTGCGATTAGACGCTAAAGTAGAAAGTTTACAAAAAATAATTATTGGAAAAGTGCATGATTATGATCAGCATATTACAGAAGTGGGAACAGATATTAAAGCACTAGAAAAAGTATTGCAGAATGTAATTACTCCTTTGTCTTCTAATGTAAAAGAATTGTCAAGAATTACAGAAAAATTCAAAGCTAATAAATAATAAGCAAAATTATTTTGTTGAGCCTAAGTAACGTACTGTAAAGGCTGCAATCATCAAAAGGAAAAGACCACCAAGAACTCTTGGGGAAAAGACAACTCGCTTAGTAGACTCCCAAAATCCTGCCTGTCCACTCACTTGGAATATAGGTCCAAATGCTTTTGTTAGGGATATTAAAAAGATAATAAGAAAGATAATAATCATGGTAGTATAAAAACCAGGACTTTTAACAACATGTTTCACTAAATCATCGTCCTTTGCTCCTAAGAACATAAAGAAAAGGAAAATCAAGAAGACAAATAAGAACATAATGACTATCATAGGAGTCATAGTTTGCACAACATCTCTCGCTGGTGTAGACAAGACTATGAGTATAGATAAGGAAAAAGCTGCTATTGCTGCAAGATTCTCAGATTTGTCACCAAAGATCTTGAATTTTTGAATTAAGGCAAAAAAGATAGCAAATAATAAGATAAATATAAATATAGGTGTTAAGAAGGAAACAATGTTAGTGTCAAGAATGGTTGCCATGAATTATTCCTCTTCTTGTTTCTTTGGTTTTTTGTCAGATGAACCGCCATCAGGCTTAGTAAGGAAATAAAGAATAGTTCCTACAATAGCTACTACAACAATCCATTGAGGTATAGTTTCAAAGAAATAATAGACAGGATCCCAGCCAAAGCCTTCACTTTCTAGAGGACTTAAAGACCAAATGAGGAAAATAGCAGCTGCTAAAAAAGCTAACCAGCTCCACCCATTCGATGCTGTATGAGTTTTTCCTGAAAGGACGCCAGCCAATAATAAAAATAAGACAAAGATGAGTAAGGAAAAGGCAACTTTAGGCAAAATAAATTGAATGCGTTCAACCAAATAAACGTTTTGTAAAAACAGAAGTCCTAGAATTGCAGAAACTAGAACATTAATTTGTTTCTTGCCTTCTCCGAAGATTTTGATCTTTTCTAAAATAGCAAAACTAATTGCAAAAATAAGTAAGAAGGGAAGTAAAACTCCATAAACACCAATTTCCTGCCATTGCGTTATCACGCTGTAAAGATCGTAAGCCATAGTTGTATCACCTAAGTTTTAGATTTTCCACCTTCTTCTGTTTTTTTGTCTCTGCCAATAACAAACCACATAGCAGCAACTAATAAGAGTAAAAAGATAACTGAAGTAAAGATAGTGCTATTTTGTGCATCACCTGTAAAGAAGTTTAAAATAGTTCCTAACTGACCAAATGCTGCAAGGAAGATAATTAAAACAACTACAATAAGAATAACCATAAAAGTTGCGGTAGGTTTCTTGAATGTTTTGAAAAAGTCAAGTTGACCTTCACCAAAAAAGATGCCTACTAATAACATGAAGCTCACAATAATAACTAAGACTAAAGCTACCCAAGGTAAAGCAATTTGGAATGCGCTAACTATGCTCACAGAAGCAGTGACGAAAAAAGCAACTGAAAAAGCCACCATAGCATTCAAATTCTTTCGTGTTTGTTCTTTGTCTTTAGATCCTTCTGTACCGAAGATTTTGGTTTTTTCTAAGACTGCAAAAACTAAAGTGAAAACTAGTAAAAAAGGTAGAATAACATCGAAAAGTCCAAAGTCTTGCAAGAACTGTATCGCATTCCCTAACGTACTAGCCATGAAGAAAACAAACTGAACCTACTATAAAAACCTTATGATTCTCATAGCTCTGTCCTAAACCTTGATTCTGAAGATTTAAATAATAAATTAAAAGAAAGTTATTCTATCCTTAATCTTTTGAAATGATGAAACCTCTTTCCTTTAATGTGGTGGATTTTCCAAACTCCTAAGAATACTGGGACAAAAATAAGAACAATTCCAAGCCAAAGTGCATTCCAAGGATTTTCTGGTTCAATTAATTTAATGATTGCGCTAATAAACAAAGCAAATCCAAGTGAAAAGCTAAGAACTGCTAAAGTTACATAAAGTTCAAGAAAGGATTTTTTAGCTTTAACAATGTGTTTATTGATTTTAATAGTCTTAATGAGTCTTTGTTTGGCTTTCATAAAAGAAAAATTATGCTTCAGCCATACTCATACCAGAATCACTTTCTGATCTGTTGACTGCAGCATCTTCGCCTTCGGCACCAGCTGGTATTGCACTCTTGCTGATAATCATTATATCACCAATTGCACGAACTAAGCGATGAGGAACTATAACTCCTTTCGCTCCCCCTAATAATTTGTGCAGGGAAGAATTACGAGTTGCTCTAACTCTCCACCCAAAGATTTTATTCATAGTAAGAATGCATTCTTCAACATCCCCAAAGTATTCGCCAGCGTCAGTAAACACCTTCATTTCATAGACATGGGTAATCTTTTTGACTTTGAGCATGTATCACCCTCCAGGAGTGTTGTTTTGAATAAAGCGAATCAGCAAGTCAAAGTATATAAAGATTTTCCTTTCTTAAAACACATATTAAAGCCATGAAAACCTACAAAAATCTTTACTTGATAGGGACGTCCCACATAGCAAAGCAAAGCGTGGAAGAAGTAGAAAAAGTTATTTTAGAAATAAAACCAAAAATTGTAGCGCTAGAATTAGATAAAAGAAGATTTTTTGCATTGATGCATCCAACAAAAAGGAAAATGAGACTCGCAGATATAAGAAAAGTAGGTGTTAAAGGATTCGTATTTCAGTTGCTAGGGTTCTGGGCAGAAAAAAAGCTAGGAAAAATGGTCGGAGTCCCCCCAGGTTCAGAAATGAAAAAAGCAGCAGAAATTGCAAGTAAAGTAAAAGCAAACCTTGCATTAATAGATGAAGACATAGAAATAGTGTTAAAAAGATTTTCAAAGAGAGTCACTTGGCGAGAGAAAGGAAGATTCATTAAAGAAATACTCTTCAGCTTTGTTTCCAGTAAGCAAAAAATAAAAATTGATCTCACAAAAGTGCCTGAAGAAAAAGTAATCAAGCAATTGACAGCACAAGTAAAGAAAAGATACCCTTCATTTTACAAAACTATCATAGAAGAGCGAAATGAGTACATGGCAAAAAACTTATATAAACTAATGAATGTAGAAAAAGAAGAACCTATTGTCGCTGTTGTAGGCGCAGGTCATGAAAAAGAGTTAATTGAGTTAATAAAACATGAAAATAAGCTTCACGAAAAAAGAAATATTTAGTATAATAGTATCAGCTCTAGTGCTGGGATTCGTATTTGGTTTCGATGATGGACGTGAATTCTTTAGTTTAGAAGCCTGGTTTTCCAATTATATGTTTATGGTTGCTTTAAGCTTAATTTCCTTGATAATCATGGTTTTAGGGCATAAATGGGCTGCAGGACGTTATAATATACAGACTGAATATAATATCTGGGGAATAAGTCGCTTCGGGTTCAAAGATTATCAGTATATTCATAAAAATAAGCTAATGAATCATTTCCCTTTAGGAATTATTCTGCCAATATTTATTGCAGTCTTCAGTGAAGGACAAATATGGTTGGCAAGTGTGGCTATGGTTTTGACATCAGTCAATACTGTGCATCGTATTGGGAAAAAATGGGTGCATGATACTGATTATGAAGAAGCTCGCATTATGTTTGCAGGCATTATGGCAACTACTTTGGCGACTATACTCTTTGCTTTTGCTTTTGAAAAAACAGGTGCAGAACTTTGGAAACAATTAATATTCATGAATATTGCTTTATTATTAAGTCATATGCTTCCCTTTCCGCAGTTAGCTGGAGGAAGAATGTTGTTCACATCAATATATCTCTTTACTTTTGCTTTAGCCATTACAGCAATAACTAGTGTATTAGTGCTCTTGATTCCAGCAGTCTCAACCATAATGATTGCTTTTATATTGGCAGTCATGACAGTTATTGCAGTCTACTTCAAAAGAGAAGTTAACTAAGTAAGCTAATAAGTGATTTTTGGAATAACCACAGAATAAC
>JAUXTV010000164.1 GCA_030679025.1 Candidatus Woesearchaeota archaeon | reverse complement strand
CAGTCACCTTACCATTGCGTATGCCAATTCAAGATGTATACAACATCCCAGGTATTGGTGTCGTTCCAGTAGGTAGAATTGAAACTGGTAAGATGAAGACTAACGATAAGATTATCATAGTTCCTGCTAGAGACGGTAAGGGTATCAAAGGTGAAGTTAAATCCATCGAAATGCACCATGAAGTTGTTGCAGAAGCTATTGCTGGTGACAACATTGGTTTCAACGTTCGTGGTATCACTAAGAAAGATATCGCACGCGGTGACGTACTCGGTCCAGAGTCTAATCCACCTACAATATGTTCTGAATTCACAGCACAAATTGTAGTCTTAAACCACCCAACCGTTATCACTAAAGGTTACACACCAGTCTTCCACATCCACACATCGCAAGTAGCATGTCAAATTGTGGAAATTGTGAAGAAATTAGATCCAGCAACTGGTCAAGTACTGCAAGAGCACCCAGACTTTATCAAAAATGGTGATGCAGCTATTATCAAAGTAAGACCGACAAAACCACTAGTTATTGAACGTCAAAAAGATATTCCACACATGGCTCGTTTTGCAGTTCGTGATGCTGGTTCAACAGTCGCTGCAGGAATGTGTATCGACTTAGTGCCTAAGGCATTATAAGAAGGTCTTTTCCTTCTTTTTTTCTCATTCTTTTTGTTTTCCATTTTTAGAGCACACCTATTAAGAAACTACAGGAAACAACAAAGAAAACAATGTTGCCAACAACAAATCATAAGTATGTTCTATCTCTAGAAGAGAGTATGATGTATGTAGATGCGCAAGGAAATAAAAGTGATAAAGAAGACCCGAAATACACTCGTGCACATGAACTAGTAAGAGGGATCTTATGTAAAATAAGACCCTTTACGCAAATAGTCACTGGTTATGAACCTGTAGGGGGAAAGGCTGTAGTTTATTTTAGCATAACTCTTGATGAGCAAGTCAGAAAGATATTAAAAGGTAAGACAATGGGAATCGTAGCTAGAATTGAAGCAAAAAAAAGATGGCAAAAAGTAACTAGGAGTTGAGGAAATAACAATGACAACCAAGGATATACCAACAATAAAAGTCACAGTAAATTATAATCAAGACTTCCAATATAGAGATTTCCACACAGGAGATCGTTTACTAACAGGAGATCGAACAAGGCCATTTATTTCAGTCCAGCAAAGACTAGGAGAGATTTTAACAGATCAGCAATATGCACATTTAGTTTGCGATGGACCTACACATAATAGAAGTACAAGTGTTTTTCACTTTTATGGAAGAGAGTTAATGACTCCGCCTGAAAAAAAAGTGTTGGAACAATGTCTTGCTAATCTCCAAATGTTAGGAAAAGTCGATACTCATAAGGTCGATGGTCAGGTACAGCGAAAAGGTCATGCTAAACCTCTAGAAAGGCGTCTAGTTGAAGATCAGCTCGAAAATAATCAGAAACCTTTATAAATCGTTTTCCTTGTCTTCTTCCTATGTCAAAAGCACGTATCAGCTTATCAAGCATCAATGTAGACAAAATTAATCAGGTCTGCACTAGCATCAAAGATATCGCTGAAAAAACCAAGACAAAAATGTCAGGTCCAGTAACTTTGCCTACCAAGCGTTTAAAACACACTACAAGAAAAACACCTTGTGGTAATGGTAAAGCTTCTTTTGACAATTTCGAAATGCGTATTCATAAAAGACTTATTGAATTAGGTATTGACGAACGTGCTCTGCGTTTAGTAATGCGTGTTCCTATTCCAGAAGATGTGAATATTGAAATTGAAATGTTTGAGTAAGCAGTAATAACTTATAGTGATCACATGGGTACTCGTGGACATCATAGACAAACAAGAAATTCTCTAGAACATAAGATTAAAAAGTTACAACAACAACTATTGGGAGATGTTGCTCAGGGAAAACCAATAACTGGCCATGAAGATATTACAGAAGTACTGCAACAAAGCCATCCTGCTTTCGGTGGAAAGCTTTTTAGAAAAGCCTATCAACTTATTCGAAAAGCCATTGGTGATGATTATACCTTATTCGCTTCTTTGGCAGGCCCTATAACTGCTTCAGATTATGCTCGTACGTGGGTAGTTCCATTTATACAACAAGGATATCTTAGTGCTTTCACTGCTTCTGATGCTATTTCCTATCATGATGCACATGACGCAGTCGAAGGAAAAAGAAGAATCTATGATGTTGATTTACATGGCGATGATGGACAATATCGAGATGGACAAGTTATTCGTATAACAGACATCGGTTTTCCAGAAGAAGTATTGTTTAATACGGATAAATTCATGACTTATCTCTTTACACTGCCAGAATTCCAGCGAAAGATGACTACGACTGAATATCGCTGGTTATTAGGAAAACATTTGCATGCTCTTGAAGAAAAAAGAAAAATCCCTCATGGTTTGTTAGCAACAGCATATGCCTACGATGTACCTGCTTTCTGTCCTTCACCTGCTGATGGTTCTTCATTCTTAAATGCAATGAAATTATGGGTCATGCAAGAAAGGTTAGGGGAAAAATTACCTCATAAATTCAAGCTAGAAATCGATTTACCAAAAGACGTGTATGAATTCTGTGCATATCATCTCTGGGGTCAGAAAAAAGAAGGAAATAAAGAATTAGCATATATTGTGTGTGGTGGTGGAGCTGTAAAAAATTATTTGCTGCAACCAGAACCAGCATTGGAACAGATCTTATTTGTACCTGCTAAGAAATATCAAATCGGTGTGCAAATGACAACAGCACCAGTTACTGATGGAAGTCTCAGCAGCTGTTTCCCTTCTGAAGCAATTAGTTGGGGGAAACTGCAGAAAGATGCATTGACAGTTTCAGTTCCTGCAGATTATACTATGTTAATGGGTATTATTACTCATGCTATTCTCAAAGAAAGAAATGTGTATGCAGAAGCATTAGCAACGACATTTAAAGGAGATAAAGAAAAATTATACAAAACACATCCACAAGCAAAAGGTTTCTTAAGAGAACCAAGAAGACTCTTTGGAAAAAGAGAAGAAGCTCTACAACTACTAGATAAGGAAGCTAAAAAACATCTCCCAGAAATGAGAGAAACTCTCTTGTGGGAGTAATGTTTGAATAAAAGAATTCTTCTCTTAAAATCCCTAGAAGAATGTTTATAAAGTGTTTTTTGATCGTTAGTGTGTGCCGCGATCGCATAACCCGGTATTGCACAAGCCTGGAAAGCTTGACCCGCAAGGGTATCCCGGTTCAAATCCGGGTCGCGGCGTATTATGCTTTAAAATAGGATAGAAAACTATAAAAAAGACATATTCTTTAGAAATAAGACATGAAAACAATAACAGTTTCAGAAGAAAAATGGAATAAGGTACTTACTGATGTAGAGACACTTATAGAAGATGTTGCAGAATTGCTTGATCAAGATAATATTATGAGACAAAGAATAGAAGAGATTGAAGCAGATGCATCTATAGGAAAATCAGAAGAAGAATTGGACAAATACCTCAGAAAAAGAGGGGTTAAGATTGGAGCCTAGTTGGGTAGTAAAAGAGCACCCAGACTTCTTTAAGGACCTCGATAAGCTTGACACATCTATTCTAAATATATTTTATCAGAAGAAACTAAAGATCAAAGAGAATCCGATTAGATTAAAGCACTTAAGCGGCGGAGATAAATGTTATAGAGAAGCAATAACTGATAACATACGACTCGTTTATTATACTAAAGATAATGTAATCTGGCTGCTAACTATAGGTAGACATAAGGAAGCATATAAACAGTATCTCAAAAGACTGTATTCATTAAAAACTGATTAAAAAAGAATCTTTAGAGTATCTGAAGAGAGATCAAATAAGTAAAAGTTCTAAAGGCATTGGAGAGCACATTACAATAAAAGAAACAGAACTTAATGAAAAAATAGAAAACAATTACCTATTTTCATTTTTGATAAGAGGCAAAAACCTCTCTAAGGATACCATTATGTACAAAATGAAGAGCTGACTCAAGATTTCGATATTTATTAAGTTCCACTCTATAAGGATTATCTGCTAATTGATGTGAAGAGGGAGGCGGCAAACTACAAAGAGTGTGCTCGGCTTGTAACAAACGTCCTGCAAGATCATCTTTATCACTCCTGCTTATTCCTTGTTCTCTATCTGCAAATTCTGTATAAATGACTATTTTATCCACTAGAGAAGTATGCTCACTTTTCAGCCAGAAGAGACGTCCAAGTAGACCTCCATATAAGCAAGCGAATCCTGTAAGTATACCTATACCAATCATAATACCAATAGAGTCTCGTGTTGGGCGTTCTTTTGTAGTTGTCATGGTTGTCTCCTTATTAGTTGTTATCTATAAGTAGTAATAATATTAAGATATATAAAACTATGCTCAGTAATTTTTACAATAATAAAGTTTATATAGGAAGATGCATACAATATGTAAAATGGACAGTCTAGATAAGAAGATATTAGTGGCATTGATGAAAAATGCAAGAATACCACTTACCCAACTTTCCAAGAAGCTTAACGCATCTCGGGAAGTCATCACCTACAGAATAAACAAACTCATAAAAGAGAAGATCATAATCAAGTTTATCACAAACATAAATACAAAACAGCTGGGATTTAGTTCAGCATCTGTATTTGTCAGTATCAAAACAAAAAGAGAAGAGGAATTTAAAGAATATTTAAACAAGTGTCCCTTCATTGCTTGGACAAGTGAATTCTCAGGAGCATGGAATTTTGGTATAGAAGTATATGGGAAAAATAATGATGAAATCCATAACAGATGCATGATAATTTATGACAAATTCAAGGAAGACATTAGAGACCATCGACTCACAATTCATCGGAAAACACAGCATTTCTATGAAAAATACTTTGATGCACCAGTAGAGAGTAAACAAAAAGAGATACATTCTTATAAAATAGATGAGAAGGATAAAATAATTTTGAAGGAGCTTGCAGAAGACTCTAGAATAAGTGTTGTAGCTCTAACAGAAAAGATAAAACTAACAGCGCCAGCAATAATCCATCGTATAAAACAATTACAGCAGAGTGGATATATACAAAAATTCTCGATATTTATAGACCCTTCAAAAATAGGAGTATACCAATATAGCATATTTATAATAAATAAGAATATGGATCAGAGAACCAAGTTAATAGCACATCTTTCTAGGCATCCTACAGTAACGTTTATTATTGAATATCTTGGAGATCCATTCTTAGAGTTCGGTCTTGTGCTAAAAGATCCCTATGAGTTAAGGAAAACTCTCCAAAAAATTGAAGAATCTTTTCCAGAGAATAGAATAACTGAAGTGTTCCTTATCCAGAAAGAGATGCTTTCTATTGGACCACCGGCATGTATATTCGAATAATTTCTTGATGAAAGAAGAGTATACAAAAAAGAAGTTATCTCTCTCCATCAGGCATCAAAACACTGGCAAAAGCAAAGACAACGCTCAAAAAAAGCAAGATAACGGGCGTCATTTGGACAGTCTCTTCTATCGAAACAGGTTTATGAATACTGGCAGTAATTTTTTCAATTAATGGT
>JAUXTV010000135.1 GCA_030679025.1 Candidatus Woesearchaeota archaeon | reverse complement strand
GACTTGGAGTTTACAAATACTAAAGGACAACAAATTGAAACAACGCTTATCACCAATGACGCTAACAACTTAGAAATAGGAAAAGGAGCTCAAGCGCTGCATTTCATAGAAGGAACTAGTGTAACTAATTTTATTATAGTAAAAGACGACCAGTTCATACTTACAACAGAAAACAACAGGCATGGCGTCACTAATATTGTGCAGTATAACTCCATCGATACAACCAATAAACAACTAGCCTTTGAAGATCTTGCTGAAGGAAGAAAAGAGGTACAATATTCTGGCGCAGAAGGAACTGACGCGACTGCAAATCTAGTCATCATTGGAAATAGTTATAGAGTGTATATTGGTGGAGCGCCTAATTATAATTTGGCAATCGATCTCAATCAAGATGGTGATGTCAACAGCGATGAAGTGAATATAATAGTGCAAGGCGGAGGCATTATGGATTTGGGTACGACTATAACTCCTAATAATGATTTCTCTATAACTCTCGCAACAGAAGCAAGTCAATTTGATGGAGCATCCAGTGATGAAGTCATAACCATCAATGTCCAAGAAACAGAAACTGGAGTAGATCTAGATCTGCCAGCGCAAAATACATTGAATATCGAATCCAGAACTGGAAAAAAACTAGCTATGAGCACATATGGTGTTTTCCTCAAGCAAGAGACAGATAATCCTGATGAGCTAAGTATAGACTATCCATTGCGACAAGCAGTCGGTCATCTAGAAATAGTCTTTACGCAACAAGAACAAGGAACAAAAGTTCAGCCATCTAAAAAGAAAATTCCTGAGCAAGCGCCTGAAGCAGCGCCAAAGAAAGTAGAAGTACAGGATCAACCAGTGATTGTTCAAGAAGTGCCGGAAAAAAAAGTGTATTATGAAGAGCGGCCTACAGGTTTCCGCACATGGTTAAAAAATCTATGGAATACAATCGCAAGTTGGTTTAAATAAGTAGTCCAGAACAAGCTTTATATATAATCTGAAGTGCATCTTCTCTAAGGGCCCGTAGCTCAGCCTGGTTAGAGTACCAGTCTTATAAGACGATATCAGCTAAAACATATCCTAAGACAGCTGGTGGTCGGCAGTTCAAATCTGCTCGGGCCCACTATTTCTTCATTCCTAAGAAGAGAAGCCAATATGCGTAAACATTACAAAGAAAGTAGAAATTTCCAGACAGGTATAAAATGAATGGTAATATGTTTGTTGTCTTTCGTAAAGAGTTTTTTCTCTTCAAGATCTTTTGTTATAATGATACCTTCATTCAAATCCATCTTCTTGCAGAAGCTTATTAAAGTTTTTGCGTCTTTAGCGGAGATAGTATTCTTATATTTTACTTCTACAGGGCATATTTCTTGATTATGAAATTTCTCCAAAACAAAGTCTACCTCATCCTTGAAGGGAGTTCTCCAAAAGAATTTAGAATGGGTTTCTATGGCGACAAGATTTTCTATGAGTTTGCTTTCGTCTGTTTCTGGGGAAAGATAGGGGAAAAAGCTGGTGGAGCTCAGGTAAAATTTTTTTAATTTCTTTTCAGAGGTAATTCTATTTCTTGAAAAATTGTATATTTTTTTGATTAAGAAGGCTTCTTCAAGGTAAAAAAGATAATTCGATAGGGTAGTTCTATTAATCCCTAATTCTCTTGCTAGGCTTTCGTACTCTATAATCATACCAGGATTGGAGGCGATTATTTTAAGCAGTCGCATAAGCAGATCCTGATGATCTATAGCGAAAACTTTAGGTATATCTATGTAAACGACCTTTTCCAAGATGCTTTTTACATATGAGGTTATAAATTCCTCATGCTCATCAACAGTCTCTACAAATTGTCTTTTGATATACAGCGCAAACTCTTTCTTAAGCTCCCCTTGAAAGAGCTTGTCTTTTGTTATCAACGCTTCTTTTTTTCTAAAGACCAAAAATTCGCGAAAGCTTAATGGAGAAAGATAAAAATCAAAGCTTCTTCCAGCGAGTGATTCCTTGGATTTCTTTTGTATAAACAAAGAAGAAGATCCGGAAACAAAAAATTTGATAGTGGAAGTGTCATAGTAATATTTTATTTGATTTTGCCAGTCCTCAAGCTTCTGTATCTCATCGAAAAACACATACAGTTTAGTTTTGTTCTTGTCAATATTGGTCAGCTTCTCAAATGCTTGTACGATTTCCTCAATCTTTGGCTGCTCCTCATCAAAAGAATAGTAGAGAATATGTGTCCTGTCAATTTTTTCTTGGAGAAGAGTATTTATGAGCTGTTGCATCAAGACAGTTTTACCAGTTCTTCTTAATCCAGAAATAGTGACGATGGGTCTATTAGAAATGTTTTTTGAGAGGAGCTTGAAGATGTTTCTATCAAGGGTAAATGGATAGACAAAATGCTCTTTCCAGTGGGGATTGTGCTTCTCGAGGTTCATGGTAATACGTTTATTATAACCGACATATTATTGAATAACATGATTACTATAAACAACATATTATTTATAAGCTTTTCGGTCATAAAGGCAATGATTTTACAATAGAGATGAGAGAGTGTATTCTAATAGGAGCATCAGTCTTATAAGACGCTATCAGCAAAAAAAGCATTTAAGACAGCTGGTGGTCGGCAGTTCAAATCTGCTCGGGCCCACTATTCTTTTCAAAGCAATAACAATTATATACTTCTAGAAATATGAAAAACATATGAAAGCAAAGAAAAAATTTTACTGGTTGCCAAAAACAAGACTAGGAAAAATTTCCTTCTATGTATGTATTAGTGCTTTCGTGATCATCTACTTGCAATATGGGATATCTATTATCATACCAAATAGATGTGATGCTAATGGGTGTCCTGATCCTGTAGGTGTAGAATTTTTAATAAGAGTCATACCTGGAGTGCTAGCAATGGCAATTGTCTTGATCACAGGCATAACATCAATCATCTCTATAGTGAAATATCGTGATCGTGCCATTGTATTATTTGTATCTGCATTTATTGGACTTCTAGGTCTGCTTTTTGTGCTTGGAGAATTCTTAATACCTCATTAGAATAAAAAGTAAAGTTTATATAGAACTGAAAGAGGAAGAAAATATGGTGTTGAGAAAAGAGCAAGAACTCTTAGGGTTATTAAGAATTGTATTAGGAGGTATTCTTCTCTGGCCATTTTTCGATAAGTTATTCGGTCTTGGATTTTCAACTACTCCTGACAAAGCATGGTTGCTGGGAAATTCTCCTACACTAGGCTTTCTCACAAAAAGTACAACAGGTCCATTCGCTTCTTTTTATCAAAG
>JAUXTV010000022.1 GCA_030679025.1 Candidatus Woesearchaeota archaeon | reverse complement strand
GTTTTTTGATCTTGAATCCTTGCTCACTATCTTCAATGAGATATCCTGCTTGCTTTATTTTTTCTCTGGCTTCGTCTGATTTTTTCCAATTCTTTTCTTTTCGAGCAACTTCTCTTTCTTTTGCCCATTGTAAAACTTCTGTAGGTATTTTTTCTGCTTTTGATTTCTTAGTAAGATCAAGACCTAGCACTTTATCTGCTTGTTGGATTATTTCTTTTTTATCAGCATTGCTTAATGTGTTATCTTTGAGAGCATCCCATAGAGTTGCTAAAGCATTTGGCATATTGAGATCATCATTGACTGCTTCTTTGAACTTTTTTTGATAGGATTCACTGTTTTTTGTTTTCTTATCTTTTATTGTGAGACTTTGTACTTTTTCTTTCAGATGATTTAATGCATTTTTTGCACCATCTAAAGCTTCCCATGAAAAACTGAGAGGCATACGATAATGTGCTGTCAGACAAAGATATCTGTAAGCTAAAGGATCATATCCTTTTTCTTCTAAAACAGCCACTGTCAAAGTATCTCCTTTGGATTTAGACATTTTTCCTTCTTTGTCTATAAGAAATTCTCCATGCAACCACATATTTGCTAATGGCTTACCAGTAGCTGCTTCAGTTTGCGCAATTTCATTAGTATGATGCACTGGAATATGATCTATACCACCACAGTGAATGTCAAATGGGTTGCCTAAGTATTTTTGTGCCATAGCAGAACATTCAAGATGCCAGCCTGGGAATCCTTTTTTCCATGGGGATGGCCATTCCATCTGTCTTTTTCCTTCCTCAGGAGAGAATTTCCATAAAGCAAAATCAGTTTTATTTTTTTTACCACGAACATCTATACGAGCACCTTCTTGTAATCCTTTGATGTCTAATCTTGCTAATTTGCCGTAGTCCTTGAGCTTGCCCGTATCAAAATAAATACCATCTTCAATTTTGTAAGTATACCCTTTCTTCTCTAATTGCTTAATTAATTCAATTTGTTCTTTAATATGGTCTGTAGCTTTGCACCATTTGTTAGGCTGGAGCATATTGAGCTTTTTCATATCTGCCTGGAATGCTTTGGTGTAAAATTCAGCAATTTCCCACGCAGTTTTATTTTCTCTTTTAGCGCCGACTTCCATTTTGTCTTCGCCACTGTCTTGATCTGAGGTTAGATGGCCTACGTCTGTAATATTCATAACGTGATTTACTTTGAGTCCATCATAGATTAGAGTTCTTTTTAGGAGATCTTCGAAGATATATGTTCTTAAGTTTCCAATATGTGCATAATGATATACTGTAGGACCGCATGTATACAAGCCTATTTGACCCTTTTTGATAGGTTTCAATTCTTCTTTCTTCCGAGTCAATGTGTTAAAGAGCTTCATAGTTCGATGACAATTTTTCCTTCAGCTTTTTTCATCTCTATAATTCTTTTATCTTCCACTTTCCATTTTTTCTCTCTGACTTCTTTGATGAGACTGTCTATTTCTGCATATCTTGTGTAAATCATATCGCCTATTTTCTTGAACTCCTCTGCTTCTTTCTTGAGGTTTTCAATCTGGTCTAATTGCAACTTAGCTAACTCTTCTAATTTTTCTTTTTCTTCTTGTTTTTCTACTACTTCTTCACCAAAATTCTTTTCATAGGATTCGAGAGCTTCGCTCATAGTATTGAAATATTGTTTTTTTGCTTTTTCTTCAGAAACTAATTCTATAGGACTTATTTCTTTTTTTAATCCCTTATCTATGATGTTTGGATCTAGTTTTTTACTTTCTAAAGTCTGAATAATTCTCCATAATTTAATAGAATCAATTCTTCTTGTTCGTTTGTCTATTTTTGCTAATGCGCATACTTCTTCAGCATATTTTCCACCCAATGCAAAATCAGAAGCAATAATTTTTACTGCAGACTCTTTCTCACTATGATTGTATCTCTCACGAAATTCTTCTTCAGAGAGTTTAAATGGATTTATAGTTGGAGGTGGATAGATATAAGTTTGACCTCTTTCTAAGGTTCGATGTTTCCATTCTTGTCTTTCTAACAATGCTGTGATTTTTCCGTCCTTGTCTATTAAAATTACATTTCCTTTGCTAAACAATTCGAGAATTAACCTATATTCATTGGAAAATGTTATCTCTATGATGCGTTCAAATTCAGCCTGTGCTACATTTGTGACTCGAGCCTGCTTGAGATACTTTCTTAGAGTCATACAAAATGCACTTGGATTTTCTTTACTTTCTCCTTTCTCTTTGGTTAAGTTAGCTACTTGTCCAGCAACCACTCTCAAAAGCTTTTTTCCAGCACCTGAACTATGTAGTCCAATAATTATCTCTTTTTCTGCTGGCTGATAGATTTTCTCTACGATAGTGCTCTCTAGTTCTTTGAGTTCACGGACTATAAATTTTATATCGAGTGCAGAGAGGCTTATCATACTTAACAGCAGTATTTCTTCCTTTAAAAAGCTATTTCGCAACGACTTCTAGAATAACTGGGCCAGATTCTTCCTGTAGAGGCGTGCAATCTGTGCAGGTTAACACTACTCTGAATCTATAAGTTCCTAAAGCATACTTGTCTGAATTGAATGTAACAATATCTTCAAACCCTTGACCTGAAGTTAAGGCGATTTCTTTATTATACCATCGAACACTGTTTGCACCTGCCTTTCCCTCTTCTGCGATTACTACATATTTGAATTTATGTGCTTCTTCTTCGATATTACGCATCATGACGCGCAGATTGTATTCTTTTCCTTGTTGTACGCGAACGACGCTTGTTGGAATATTCACTGCTTTATCACTTGCACCAAATAAGGTTGTAATCTGATCTTCTGATAGTGTTTTGATTTTATCACTTTGTTCTGTAAGACCACCAAAAATACCATAGATCCAACGCAAGCCTAATGTTAGAATCGTGATGCCTATAACTACAATAATTATAGTATTCATAGAAAGCTCAATGGCACCTTTTTTCCCTAACTCTTTTCTCATTAGTAGTTTGCCTTTTTTTGGAGTTAATAAAACTTACGTTGGGAAATCTTTAAATAGCATTGGTAGCGCCTTTTCTATTATGGGTGGATAGCTCAGCCTGAAACAGTTGCTGATAAGGCAAAAGTTGGCTAAGGAGAGCACTACGCTGAAGACGTAGGGGTCGGGTGTTCAAATCACCCTCCGCCCATATTCCATAATCTATTTAAACAAAGTTCTCGAGGTTTTCTTTATGGATAAACCTAAGACTTACAACTCTCAAGAAGCTGAAAAGAAATGGCAAGAGTATTGGGAAAAGGAAAAGTTATATAAGTTTATTCAACCTAAACAAACCAAAGATATTTTTTCTATTGATACACCACCTCCTACTTTATCGGGTGCTATGCATATTGGTCATGCTTTCTCTTATAGTCAGGGAGATTTCATTGCGAGATATCATCGTATGTTAGGAAAAGCAGTACTTTATCCCTTTGGCACTGATGACAATGGATTACCTACTGAACGTCTTGTTGAAAAACTGAAGCATGTCAAAGGCGTGAAGATGGATCGTGAGGCTTTTGTTCAACTGTGTTCAAAAACTGTAGCTGAATTAACACCTTCTTTTGTCCAGCCTTGGAAAGACATGGGCATCTCTTGCGACTTTAACCAAAGCTATTCCACTATTGACAAGCATAGCCGTTATGTCTCTCAATATTCTTTCTTGGATCTCTATCGTAAGGGAAGAATCTATGCAGAAGAAAGTCCTGTAGCCTGGTGCACTACTTGCAGGACTGCCATAGCCCAAGCAGAATTTGACAATATTGATCAGTCTAGCACCTTCAATGATATTGTCTTCAAGGTAGGTAGCAAAGATGTAACTCTTTCCACTACACGACCAGAACTCTTACCTGCTTGTGTAGCTCTCATGATGCATCCAAGCCATAAGCAGTATAAAGACCTTAAAGGCAAGTTTGCTAAAGTTCCTCTCTTTAACTATGAAGTTCCTGTTTTAGCAGATGAGAAAGTTGATCCTACAAAAGGCACTGGTATTGTTATGTGCTGCACATTCGGAGACAAGACAGATATAGAATGGTGGAGAAAATACAAATTACCTTTACGTGTTCTCTTTGATGATCATGGAAATCTGAATGATCTGGCAGTCAAGTATCAAGGATTACCCCTGAAAGAGGCACGTAAACAGATAATCGCTGACTTACAAGAACAACACTTACTCACTCACCAAAAACCCATCCAACATGCTGTCAATGTCCATGAACGCTGTGGGACTGAAGTAGAATTTTTGAAGAAACGACAATGGTATATTCGAGTTCTAGACATGAAGGAAGACTTGATAGTAGCAGCTGACAAGATTACTTGGACTCCTGAGTTTATGAAACATCGATATGTGCATTGGGTTGAAAATTTAGCTTGGGACTGGTGTATTTCTAGGCAAAGATTTTATGGTGTTCCTATTCCAGTTTGGTCTTGTAAGAAATGCAACAATGTTATCTTGCCCGAAGAGAAGGATTTGCCTCTTGATCCTCTTGAAACTAAACCGAAGAAAGCTTGTTCTTGTGGTAGCAAAGAGTTTATTCCAGAACAGGATGTTTTAGATACTTGGGCAACTTCTTCTATGACTCCTCAAATTGTTTTAGGATGGCCAAATAATAAAGAATTTAGTTCTTCCTATCCTATGAATCTTAGGTTACAGGCCAGCGAAATTATCAGAACTTGGTCGTTCTATACTATTGTCAAAAGTTTGCTACATCATAAGACTATTCCTTGGCACCATATTGTTCTTTCTGGATTAATTATGGATCCACAAGGACAAAAAATGGCGAAGTCCAAAGGTAATGTCATTGATCCAGTAGTTTTATTACAGAAATTTTCAGCTGATGCTATTCGTTATTGGGCTGCTGGTGCTAAAGTTGGAGAAGACATTTCTTTCCAGGAAAAAGAAATCGTAAATGGACAAAAAACAGTTACTAAGTTATGGAATGCTGCACAATTTGTTGCTTCTCACTTAACTGACAAACCTTCGAAAAAACAAAAACTTGAACTTATGGATCAGTGGTTGCTTACTAAATTACAACAATTAATTCAGAACTGCACTGAATCTTTTGATCAATATTCTTTCTGGACAGTTAAAGCCGCAGTTGATAATTTTTTCTGGAATATTTTCTGTGATTATTATTTAGAAATCGTTAAAGATAGACTTTATAATCCTGATAAACGAGGCAAAGAAGCCCGGGCATCCGCACAATTTACCTTACATGCCGCACTTCTAACACTCTTGAAGCTCTTTGCTCCTATTATGCCTTACATTACTGAAGAACTGTACATGCAACTCTTCTTGAAAGAGGAGAAAAACAAATCAATTCATGTTTCAGCATGGCCAACTGTTGACCAAAAACTTCTTGCAGAAGAGACTTTAGTATTAGGTGATCGATTTGTCCAGATTTTATCAGAGGTCAGACAATTCAAGAGTCAACAGAAAGTTTCGTTGAAAGCAGAAGTTATACTTACTTTAGAAAAGAAAGATTATGCATTGCTAGAACCAGTGTTTGCAGACTTACGAGCGACCTGTCAAGCACGAGACATTAAACAAGGCAGCTTCTCTGTTACTCTTTGTGTTTAAGCTTCAGGTTCTGTAATTTTAATCATAGCGAAATTACCGCTGTTTGGAGGGTTAACACCAGTATATACGAAATTGAGAGGACCTATTACTTCATTTGTGCCTTTTTTGATAGTAAATCTGTCATT
Source organism: Candidatus Woesearchaeota archaeon (assembly GCA_030679025.1). Classification (GTDB taxonomy): domain Archaea; phylum Nanobdellota; class Nanobdellia; order SCGC-AAA011-G17; family UBA489; genus JACOVP01. The sequence goes on along the minus strand of JAUXTV010000022.1, from coordinate 1,344 downwards.
CCCATAGAATATCATAATTTGTGATTCTTGCAAGCTGTCTAAACTATATACCTCATCACCTTCACTTGTTATAAATAAAATCTTTGTATCTTTTTGCATTTCTAGATTGAGAGGCAATTTCGATTCATCAAAACGAACTTTTCCTCCAGAACTTATTTTTGTCTCTGTTAGTTTCTGCACTTCGCTGCAAGCATTCTTAATACACTTACATTCATATTGTGTAGAAGGGAATTGCGCACAATCAGGACGCTGCGGATTTGCTTTTCCCCATTCTGTATTGATACATCCAAGACATTGATCGAGTTCACAATTAGCATCTGTTTCACATGCTTTTGAGTCTAATTTTTCTTCTGTATCATCGCATTGATTATTGTTATTATTATCCAAACAACAGGTTGAACCTAATGCCTTATAGGGTGGTTGACATGTTGGTGTTGGCAGAGATGGACTTGTAGTGCAAGCCACAGTTACTAAGGTTAAAATTAATAAAGCTAGAATTATTTCTTTTCTCATTGCTTCTTAGAGCTCTTTGCTACATAAAAAGCTTTCTGTTTTGGATATGTCCTATATTACATGGCTGCAAAAATAGAATCCATAGATTTATATCTTTCTTTAATCCATTTTTATTATGCCTAAAAAGGGAAAATCTCCTACTGATGTTTTAGAAGCTGAGACTTCAAATCTTGAAGAAAGAGAATATCTATATGCTAAAACTACTGGGAAATTAGCGAATATTATGGGATCGAGCAGTTCACGTTTAGTAACTGTCGACTTAAAAAAAGTTTTTTCCATGGCACATTCAGGCCAGCTTCCAAGAGGATACACGAGCATTCATAATCATTCAAGTCCACGCGATTATATGAATACCTTACCTTCTTTTAAAGACCTTGGTACTTTGTTCTCACAGCTTTATCATACTGGTATGATCGTCGCTCAACACAATCCTGAAAGTGGCAAGATTGAAGGATATTATTTCATTAAAAAAAGTAAAAAAACTCCAAAATTTCCAACACTATCTAAAAGGGAATCCTTAGAAATGAATGAGCTTTTACACCAGGCATCAAGAAATGAAGATGATCCTCATAATTCAAAACAAGATGAAGCGCAGAGATTTCTTGAGCAATTTTTTTATAAGCATCACCAAGCTCTTAGAGGTTTAGAAGACGATTTAACAAGTTATAAAAATACTTCAGCACCAAATCTTCTTGATGAAAATCCAAATGAAGATGAAATACAACTTAGAAAATTAGAAGAATTCTGTCGCAAATATCATTTGTTATTTCGCATAGTGCCCACTGGAAAATTTAAATTTGATGCACATCGGGCAAGATTTATCGCTAAAAA
>JAUXTV010000158.1 GCA_030679025.1 Candidatus Woesearchaeota archaeon | reverse complement strand
ATCATTATTTCCTGGCTTCTTCCTACCCCTAGAACTGGCAATAAAACTTTTCCGCCCCTGCCTATAGTCTTGTGTATTATGTCCATTAACATATTTTCACAGTCCCTTCTTGGTGGAGGGTTATCTTCCTTACCGCCGTATGTTGCTTCTACCATTATTGTTTCCAATCTAGGGAATATTGTTTCTGCGGCTGCTAATAAATTTGAATTTTCATAATTCATATCTCCGGTATACAAGAAATTATGTAACCCGTTTCCGATATGCAAGTGTGCCATGCTAGAACCGATTGTATGCCCTGCATTATAGAATGTTAATCTAATATCTGGGGTTATGTCAGTAACTTCATCATAATTAATGCAGATTGTTCTCTTGACCATTTCTTTTACTTCGGTGCTTGTGTACAATGGGCTTTTCAATTCTTTTTGTCCCAGGCTGATATAATCTAATTGTAATAGTGCCATTATATCCCTTGTTGGTTCTGTGCAGTATATTGGCCCGTCATATCCATATTTGAACAATAATGGTGCCATTGCAGAATGATCTAAGTGTGCATGGCTTATGATGACTGCATCCAGTTCATTTATTTTAAATTCAGGAGCATCGAACATTGGAAACATATCATTACCTTGAGCAGCTGGATTAATTCCACAGTCAAGCATTACCCTGGATTCAGGTGTTTGTAACAAGAAACATGATCTTCCTACTTGTCTTGATGCGCCTAAACAGCTGATTCTTACCCATTCTTCTTTTTTTCCGCGTGTCCAGCCGGAATAGATTCTTTTTCCGACTGTGTCTAAGAATTTTCTTCTAAAATCATTATTCTCATAAAGAACCTGCCTTATATTTTCAATAATTTTTGATCGTATGCTCGGGCTTCTTTTTACTAACGGTACCCACATTGTTTGTTTTTTAATTTCTCTTAGGATCTCTCCAGATTTTCCTATTGCAATTCCTGGTTTTTCAGCTTCTATAACTACCTGTGACCTGAACGAATCGAAAAATATTTGTTGGACGTTAGATTCTTTTGGCAGTAGTGCCTCAATTTTTTCTTTTGCTAAATCGGCATCCATGCATAATGATGGGTCTGGTCTTAGTTCAATTCTTTTTTTTATTATGTTAACTACTTCTCTGATTGCGTTGCCAGAATCCAAAAAGAAATCCTTGTTTTTGGTGTAAACTATTATGT
>JAUXTV010000157.1 GCA_030679025.1 Candidatus Woesearchaeota archaeon | reverse complement strand
TTTATTTTTATTATATCTTCTTTTACTTTACCTATTTCACCAATAACAGGATTTATTATTGCAACAATCCCTCAAAACACGCATAATCTGTTAAGCATTATACTATTCATTTTTGGAGTTGTGATAATCAGCTATTTAATTGGTCACCTAAATCAAAATTTTAAAAATAGGTAGTTTTTAAAAGGAATATTTATTAAATGAGTAGGTATATGAAATGTTATGCACTTAAATAACAATACAAGAGTTTTTACCAGAGATGGCAAAATAGCAGAAATTTTGAAAGAGGTTATATTATGTATTCCTCGTAAAACTAAAGTTTATGTTATTGGGGGAGCAGCTCGAAATGCTATTTATTATGACCTGTTCAAAAAATCACTTCCTCAAAGAGATTATGACCTCCTGTTTATTGGAGATTCAGACAAATTTGTTAAGGATCTCAGAAGTTATAAATTTGTTTATGGAAAAATTCGCAGAAAAAATGAAATCGTATTAAAGAAGAAGTTAGTCTCTAAGCCTAAATCAATTACCGATTATCTAGTTTTAGATATTCATCGAAGCCATAAATCAAATGTTCTGCAAAATTTAAAAGAAAATTCTGCTTTTACAATTAATGGGTTTGCTATACCTCTTACTGATTACCTCGATAAAAATATCCGAAAGAATTTGATTGCTCTTCCAAGCGCATTGAAAGATTTAAAAAATAGACAACTACGCTTAACTATCACAGGGTATAAAGCTCATCCAGGAAATCTTTTTGCATGTTTACGTTTTGTCTCCGTCGGATTCAAACCCCCTATAACGAGAGAAGTACGATTATTACTAGAACAATTACCTAACCTAGAAAAATGGAGATTTAAAAGAAATGTAAATAAAATTTTTGACTACGTAGGCGGTGAACAAAAAGCTAGGCAGCTTATTAAAAAATTAGGTATTAAAATTGATATTTTCAACATAAAAAAGTTGAGAGAATTTTTTTCTAAAAGAAAAATTAAAGACTGAGTAGACCATCTTAATTAAATCAATCCATCTATTTCTCCTAATAAATAGCAGCCTTTAACTTAACAGCTTTCTGTTTGGACAATCTTTATAAAGTCCCTGACGACATATCTCTTTATGGATATCGCCAAGAAACAGGAACTCAAGCGTTTCATCAATGAACTGAAAAACATTCGTGGAAGGCATACAGAACTTGTTTCCGTGTATGTTCCCGCTGGATATGACTTGAACAAAATTATAGGTCACTTACAGGAAGAGCAAGGTACCGCGAAGAATATCAAAGACGCGAAGACTCGAGGCAACGTTATTGACTCTTTGGAACGCTGTGTTCGTCATTTGCGCTTATTCAAGAAGACTCCTGTTCATGGCTTAGCTATTTTTGCCGGCAATGTCGCGGCACAAGAAGGGAAAGTAGACATCAAAATCTGGAGTATTGAGCCTCCTGAACCTTTGAATATGCGTCTTTACCGCTGTGATCAGCGATTTGTCATAGACGTTTTAGAAGATATGATGGAACATAAAGAAGTCTATGGTCTTATTTTAGTGGATAGACGTGAAGCTACTCTTGGTTTGTTAAAAGGATCTTCGATTACTTTACTTACAGATTTAACCTCTGGTGTTCCTGGTAAATTCAAAGCTGGTGGTCAGTGTCTTCATCCTCAAACATTGTTATCTGTAGGAGAAAAACTTATAGCGATAAAAGATGTTCGTGTCGGTGATAAGCCTCTTTCATTCAATAGAACAACCGGTAAGATAGAACATTCTGTTTGTTTAGACACATGGAAAGTAACGAAAGATGACATGATTGAAGTATTTTTTTTAGATTCTAAACTATTAGCTTCGAAAGATCATACATTTTTTGTTCATGACAAAGAAGGCATTAAAGAAAAAACAGCAGATCAACTACATAAGACTGACTTTTTAGTTGACCATCAATTAAATAAAGTAAGAATAAAATCTATAGACAGGAAAAAAGGCAATTTTGAACTCATTGATATAGCAACGCAACACCGGAACTTTTTCGCGAATGGCGTTCTTGTTCATAACTCAGCACAGCGTTTCGAACGTTTGATCCACGGAATGGCTATTGAGTTCTTCAAACGAGTATCAGAATTATGCAATAAAGAATTTTTACCTTTGAAAAACCTGAAAGGCATTCTCCTAGGTGGACCTGGACCGACGAAAGAAGAGTTTCAGCAATATTTAAATAATGAATTGAAGAAGAAGATCCTAGCAGTGCAGGATCTCACCTATACAGATGAAAGCGGATTGCATCATCTAGTCGAAAAAAGCGCAGACATCCTGCAAAAGGAAGGCATCATCGCAGAGAAGAAAGTGATGGAAAGGTTTTTCACTCTTCTCGCAAAAGAGCCTAACAAAGCCACCTATGGAGAAAAAGAAGTGCGACGTGTTTTAGAATTGGGCGCTGTAGAACTTGTACTTATTTCTGAAGATTATGACGATAAAAAGATGCAAGAGATTGAAACTTTGGCACAATCTACTGGAACAGCTTTACAATTAATATCTGTAGATACACAAGAGGGACAGCAATTACGTGATTTAGGCGGTATAGCAGCTATTCTGCGTTTTGCTGTAGGCAACTATGAGTGATAAACACAAAGTGGAAGCAATTTTGTTCACGACAGGACGCTTTATGGGTCTTGAAGAGATTGCAAAAGTATGCGAAATAGGATCTGTCGGTTATGTTAAAGATCTTCTAGAAGAATTAAAAAAAGATTATGAACAACGCGATAGTGCTTTAACTTTAGTTCATCAAGATGACATGGTTAAGCTGAACATCAAAAAAGATTACGGTTATTTAGCAAACAAACTTATGGCTGATTCTGAGATGGATTCTCCAACTACTAAAACTTTAGCTGTGATTGCTTACAAACAACCAGTCTTACAACATGAAATTATTAAAATTCGAGGCAACAAAGCTTATGATCATATTAAGATTTTAAAGGAACAAAATTTGATTGTCACTGAAAAACAAGGAAGAAGCAGATTAATTAAATTAACTCCCCAATTTTATAATTATTTTGACACTGCTGCAGAAGAAGTCAAGGAGCAATTCAAGAACATTAAGATTCCCGAATCTTTGCAAAATCAACCAGCTGCAAGCGAAACTCAACCAACAGCAGCACCCGAATCGACTCCACAAGCTTCTATTCCTGAATCATCTCCACCTATAGAACAGCAATCATCAATAGCTCCTGAAACTCCCCAACAAGAATCTTTACCTACAGAAAATCCAGATGAGACCACTTCTTCAGATTAACTCTTTTTCTCTCTAAAAAAACTGACAATAAAGCCTATTGTAGCTCCAACAAAATTCCAAAACAAGTCTTGAATAGTATCTATATAATCAGAACTGACTATTGATGGATCAAAATCACCAAATCCACGTCCAAAGAATCCTTCCCCAAATCCAGTAGTCATGAACCCATAAAATTCTAAAAATTCAATCAAAACTCCGAAGCCTAATCCTGCTAAAATAACTACGAAAAAAAGAAACACATGATGGCTTTTTTTAGTTAGATCCAGCACTATATTATAAATAAACAATGTAACAGCAAATATTCCCCAAAGATGAGTTACTACATCCCATTCTACAGGCACTGGTGAACTAGCATAGAATCTAAATGCTCCTAAATCATGCAATATAAATCCCAGGATAAGAGCAAAAAAAGTAAAAGCATTTAATCGCCATTGCTTATAGAATACAAACAAGATGGTGCTTAGCCCTATGAATATAACGCTATCTGCGATATAATAATTAAAATTGGTCTGCACACAATATATTATAACGAAGAGAAAGAAGATTATGGCTACAATAAATACAATTAAGTCTATCTTTGATCTACTTCTGTCTTCTTTTTTTATTCCTGACATTCTTGCATACTTGTTTTAAAGTTTTTACAAATCTCTTTTTCTAGTGGTTCCTTTGTTGTGAACCCTACAAATACTTTTTCTTCAACAACTATTGACGGTATCTCTGTAATGTTATAATTATCTTTTACTAAGTCTATCATGGGGTCTTCCAAATCAGCATCTAAAGAAAATACTAATAATTTTTCCTTAAATTTTTCTTTCAAATAGGTTAAAATAATTCCCTGTGTATTGCAATCTTCACATAGTTGATTTCTTTCATAGAAGAAGAGCACAGACACACTCTCTTTTTCACATACTTTTTTTGCTTGCTGCGCTAACAACCAATATCTTAATTCAGTAATCATATATTCTCTTTTTGCAATTATAAACTCTTCTTCATCTTTAGCATCTTCTATATAGCTTTCTAATTTTGTTCTTGCATTTTCAAGAGCATAGACATTCTGATCCAAAGCTGTCGTAAATGCCGTACAACTCGTGTTCTGCGCAGTGTTCAAAAAAGCATATTGCAATTGTAAACTTTCAAACTGTACACGCTGAAGCCTTGCAGTATTTGTTATTGCACTAATTCTTGAATCACTGACTTGCAGACCAATCATGATACCAATAGTAAATACTATAAGTGTGATCGCTAATGCTGCGAGATGCTTTTTTACATATACTTTTCGATCTATTGTCATTTTGCTTTATGCCACTGGACATTTTTTCTTCTTGCTAAATTCATCGCTACACCCATCCATGCTAGAGACATTAAGAATGGATAGACTAAGAGATATACTGGGATAAATGTCATTCTTTTTACTGTCCATTTTTCTTTTGTATACTTATGAGCCAACACAATCCATGTGATTCCTCCTAACAGCAAGGCAACTAGGAAAAAGAGAAATGTGTAATCTAAATCCAATAGAGAAAACAACTCTGCTTTTCTTCCAACCATAAATGGTATATTAAAATTAATATAGCTTGCGTCATATAATTTATTAAATAGAGGCCGGATCATGTGATTATATACTACAAATATAGCGAAAAAAATAGATAAACCTGCTGAGACTGCAATCATAGGCATATGGAACATTCCTAATTCCCCATATTTTGTATTAAATAACATCTTTCTATATTTTATTAGATTGAAAACACTTCCTTGATACCAACGATTTCTTTGCTGATAAAATTCTTTGTAATTCTTTGGAGCTGTAGTAAAGACTTCAGCATCAAGCAATTGAACAATTTTATAGTTTTCTTTTTGCAAACGCATTGCCATTTCCTGATCTTCTGTTAAGTTTGTTGGATCAAATCCGCCCACCTTTCGTAATACAGCTGTCTTATAGGCTCCAAATGGACCTGGTGTGACATGAATACAATCGACTAGACCAACGATTTTCTTAATAAAGAAATTAACAAGATATTCTATAGCCTGTATTTTTCTCATAAATGTGTTTTTTTCTTTAAGTTTCATTAAAGGAAGCACAGAAGCAACATCTTTTTCTTCAAAGTAGGGCAGCATAATTTTTAGTGCATTTGGCGTAACATATGAATCAGCATCTAGACAAATAAATAGCTCTCCCTTTGCTACTTTAAGTCCAGCGTTTACTGCCGCGCCTTTTCTATCACCAGGATTACGCTTGAGAGTGATGACTTTGATTTTATTGCCGAATGATTTTAAAATTTCTGCTGTACGATCTTGAGAACTATGGTCTATACAGAGAATCTCTCGCTTCTCAATAGGATAATTAAGATTTAGTGCAGATCTAACTGTTTTAGCAATACATTCCTCTTCATTCCACGCAGGAATACAGATTGTTACAAAAGGCAGATTCTTAGGATGCTTTTTTTCTTCTTTTACTCCCTTTTCTAGGAATATAAGCAACCAAAAAGATACAAAATACAAGGATGCAAAGTACATAAACCATATTATCCAAGTAGTAAACATGTATTTGAGCCGTTTTTTCCTTATTTAAAGGTTGTTCTAGAACCTTCCAAAATCTATTTATAGAGCCTATTGTCCTAGCATTCTTTATGGCTAGTTGCGATATGTGCGGATCAGAGAAGCCTTTAAATTCTGTTTTTGTAGAGGGAACTACTTTACAAGTATGTGCTTCTTGCAGTCGTTACGGCAAGGCATTACCCAAACCAACTCACCCTGTATCTTCTCAACAACCTTCTCAACAGCGAGCAAGACAACACATGGAATCAGAAACTAATGAACTTCTTGTCGATACTTTTGCATCTCTTATTAAACAAGCCAGAGAAAAGTTAGGCATGCAACACAAAGATCTTGCTCAGGCAGCTAAAGAAAAAGAATCTGTTATTCAACATATAGAATCTGGAAAATTAAAACCCTCTCTTCCTCTTGCACAACGCTTAGAAAAAATCCTTCACATTACTCTAGTTGAGTTATATATTCCTCCGGCAAATATTTCTTCTTCACAAGACAACGCATTAACTATTGGGGATCTTGTCAAAATCCGGAAAAAAACATGACCCTGAAGAAAAAAGATTTAGCGATTCATCTTTCTCGCTTGCAGACTTTTGTACAACCTTCTGCTGCTTTAGAACAATATGCAACTCCTAGTGAACTTGCCGCACAAGTGCTTTGGGATGCTGCATTACAAGGAGACATAGATGACAAAGTGATTGCTGATTTTGGTTGTGGCACTGGCATTCTAGGTCTTGGTGCATTATTACTAGGAGCAAAACAAGTTTTTTTCATAGATCTAGATGTAGACGCTTTAGCTTTTGCAAAAAAGAATTTACAATCACTGGAAGCAACCACTGGTAAAACTTTTTCAGCTTCTTTTTTACATACTTCAGTAGAAACATTTCATCACACTGTTGATGTTGTTTTACAAAACCCTCCTTTCGGTGTACAAAAAGAACATGCTGACAAAGTCTTTTTAGAAAAAGCTATGCAACTTGCAAATGTCATTTATACTATTCATAAAGTTGAAAGTCAACGATTTCTTACTTCTTTATCCACTGATCATAACTTTACTATTACTCATTTTTGGAAGGCTAATTTTGTTCTTAAGAAGACACAAACCTTTCACCACAAGGAGCATTATACTGTTCCTGTAGGCATTTGGCGTTTAGAACGAGATAGAAAGCTTTAAAAATGATTTTTCCACCTCTACCCTATGGAAATCAACGTTCTAGAACATACCAAACAACGTCTTAAATTTGAGCTTAAAGGCGAAGGTCATACTTTTTGTAATATTCTTCGTAAAGAACTCTGGCTTGCAAAAGCACCTGATGTTGCTGGTTATGCTATTGAACATTCTTTAGTTTCTCAACCTGTTTTTATTGTTGAGTCGGACAAACAAGACCCTATAAGTTTGCTTAGTGGTGCTGTAGAACGCTTACAGAAAAAAACTGCTGAGTTACAAGAAAAGTTTAAGAAGCTTTAATTTTACATTTCACTTTCATGAGTTTTCACGCTTTTATTAAGAAAGTATGGCAATTTCTTTGGTATGAAGACTCCCTTTTATCTTGGTTTGTCAATCTTATTTTAGCCTTTGTTCTTGTTAAATTCATTCTTTATCCAGGTATTGGGCTTTTATTAAGTACTGCTTATCCTATAGTTGCTGTTGTTTCAGGATCTATGGAACATAATGGACAATCTTTTGATACTTGGTGGAGCGGAACTGACTGGTATGCTCAACACAATATCACTGAAGAACAGTTTTCTGATTTTCCTTTCAAAAACGGTTTTAACAAAGGAGACATTATGGTTTTGAAGGGTGTAAAACCGAAAGATATTAAAGTAGGAGATGTGGTTGTCTATGAAAGTTCACGACATGTGAATCCTATTATTCATAGGGTGGTTAGCATTACACAACAAGACAACACTTATTCTTTTGCAACAAAAGGAGATAATAATCCTACAGCAGATAGAGACATTGTTACTGAAGCTCAAATTAAAAGAACTGGCAAAGCTGTTTTAAGATTACCTTATCTAGGCTGGATAAAAATTGGATTTGTAGAATTTCTAGGAGGCGTATTTTCATGATGTTCTGTCCTAAGTGTGGGGCAATTATTGTTCCTAAAAAAACAAAAACTACTGGCAAGATGAGATTAAGTTGTGCTTCTTGCAACTATTTTACTAACAAAAAAGAGAAAATTATTTTGAAAGAAAAGGTCACACAATCTAAGAAAGATGACATTGAAGTCATTAGCAAACGTGTGGACACCTTACCAAAAGTCCAAGAGACTTGCTCTAAATGTCAGCATGGAGAAGCTTTCTATTGGCTTGTACAGACCAGAGCTGGCGATGAAGCTGAGACCAGATTCTTCAAATGCGTGAAATGCAGCCATACTTGGCGAGCATCTAAATAATACCCACTTAGATGGAGTTATTTTATCTATTCTCTTGAATACCATAATCATTATAAATTGAACTCAGTGTTTTTGCTAGGGGATATAATGAAACTAACTCTTGAAGAACCACGTATTTTAGTAGATTCTGTTAATGTGGTTTCTGAGCTTGTTAATGATGTTATCTTTAAAATTGACAAAAATCAAATCAAATTAGTTGCTATGGATCCCGCTAATGTAGCCATGGTTCATTTTACTTTACTCTCCAGCGCATTTACCGCATACCAAGTTGACAAACCTGTGAGTATCGCCATTAACTTAGACGCTTTCAAAACTATTTTACGCAGAGTGAAACCTTCTGATGTTTTAACTATTGAATTAGATGAAGAGAAACACAGATTACGACTTCAATTAAAAAGCGAAGCAACTAGAACTTTCAATTTAGCTTTGATCGATATGGAAGACAAAGAACATAAAATTCCTGAACTCACTTTCCCTGTTAAAATTGAAACCTTAAGCTATAGATTTGATGAAGCAGTTCAAGACATGGATGTTGTTTCTGAATCTGTTGCTCTTGTGGCGATGAAAGATACTTTCTGTGTTGAAGCTGAGAGCAATTTGAATGACGCGCGCACAGAACTTCATGCAGACGAAGAAACTATTATTAAATCACCTGGCAAAGAACCCATTAGAGCAAAATACTCTATTGAATACTTGAAGAAGATTTTGAAGGGAGCTAAACTCTCCAACAAGATGACCTTACAATTCAACAAGGATTATCCTTTGAAAGTCGATTACTTAGTGAAAGATAAAGTACAGTTGACTTTTATTTTAGCACCTAGAGTCGCGAACGATTAATTTTCGATAGCCTTTCTACTTCTTTTCCTTACGATTCTTTAATTCCTCTTCATACTTTTCAAAGTATTGCTCCCTGAGCTTGTTGATTTCATTCATGATGGGTATTTTAATCTTGTTTCTTTCTTCTAACAAATCAAACCTTTCTCCTATCCAAGTTATCCATACATCTTCTCCACTTTTTTTTATTTGGCTTTTTAGCTCTTGCAGTATTGCCTTCCAATCTATGCCTGGAACAACTAAGCTTTCGCAATCTAGCAAATCACCATCTCTTTCTGTCATGCACTTAAGCAAAAATACGTCTTCATTTGCGCTTAGAAATACTTTCATATTTTTTAAACTTATGACTTCTCTCGCTCGTTTTATCATGTTTTCTGATAATGAGAATTTTCCACAGACTTCTCTTTCAAAAAGATCAATTCTGTAGTCGCCTTTCTCCAATATCTGGCTGAGATTCATGTGCTTGTATTCTACACCTGGAATTCTAGCTTTGAACCCACACTTTTCAAATGCCTTTTGCACTTGCATAAAATCTTCTTTTGTTGCCACAACGAGATCAATGTCTTTTGTTACTAACTTGAGATTTTGTTCAAGGAGCACAGCACCACCTATAACATATATACACACTTTTCTTTCTACGAATTTCTCCACCTCTTTAAAGAGATCTTCAACTTGCTCAAATTTTGTTATCATTTTTAGACTTTAATTCCATATACCTCAGCTTTCTCTTTTATTTCTTCTAGTGACGGGAACCATCTTATTCTTTCACCTTTTAATACCTTAGTTATCTTTTCAAGCAAGAGATGCTTTATTTTCTTAAGCTCCTCATAATATTTTATATAAAACATGGCTACAAATATTGCCTCCCGTAAATCTCCTGTTTTTTCAGCTATATATAAGGAATGTAGGAATATTTCTTTTTTTGAAAGCTTTCTTTTTGGCAAATAATAAAATTCCGTGATTAACAACGGCTTAATACCATACTCTTCATACGCCGAGAAAGCAGTTTTAGCAGCATCAACTTCCTCTCTTGTTGAAAAAACAATCTCATCATTTCTCTTATAGTATATTATTGAGCTTATAGGAATACGATCATCGCCTGCAGCTTCATATTTTTTTAACGCTTCAAGAAATGTCTTTAACATAGGCCAAAATTTCTCATTTATTTTGAACGCTGATCCTTTTTTTATTACTAAACTTCTTCTTTTTGCTTGTTCTAACTTTTTGTATATTGTCGCTTTTTTAAACCCTGTTTCTTTTATCACCGCTTTGACAGTTATCAGATTTAACATCGTCATACATATTGGTATTCCCGCATCTGCTAACATAGGTGCTAGATTTGGTCGTTCCGCAAGAGTTTGCATAAGTAGCATAAGATGCGTTGTTTTTTTTACTTCAAGCTTTCTCTTTACACGCACAACAATTCCGATTTCCTCTAATCTTTTTGCAGTTACATAGACTTGTTTAACGCTTTTTGCTATGCTTTTTGCTATTGATTTCACCGCTTTATTGCCTCTAGCTATTTGTTCTAGTACTTTTATTTCTGTTTTTGATAACTGCATAATTCTATTAAAACGTAACAAGTATATAAATCTTTCTTATTTTAGTAGACTTTTTTACCTCTAAATACCTCTTAATGTCCTTATTAGCGAGCTTTAGGATCATTAGCATGCCTCTCTACTAGATATTGAAAACCTTGGATCTCTTCGGTTGACTATATTCTGCTCCTTTCTTTCAGCTTATTTTTTCTTCTTCCTAAATATCTCTTTGTATGATTTCTTCAGCAACTTGTTTTACTAAATTGCTAGGGATAGCAAAACCTAAACTTTCATATCCTGCAATCTTCAATCTATTTATTCCTACAATATTTCCTTGAGTATTAATCAAAGGACCTCCAGAATTTCCAGGGTTAATAGGTACATCAGTTTGTATCATTGGAGGACCTTGTTGACTAATAATTCGTTCTGTTTGACTAATAATTCCTTCTGTTACGGAAAAACCTAAACCTGCAGGATTACCGACAGCTACTACCCTTTCTCCAACTTTTACTTTACTAGAATCTGCAAATTGTAACTCATTAAAACTCCCATTAATTTTTAGGACCGCAACATCATATTGTACATGAGCACCTATAGGAATTGCAGTGTATATTCTTTTATTGTAGTCCACTACTTGGATAATTTGAGCATCTTTTATTACATGGTAATTAGTTACTATATGACCATCATCAGTTATAATTGCTCCAGAACCGCGACCTTGATCAGTTGCAATATTTACAACACCTGGAAAGACATCTTCTAAAATTGCAGAAAAATCTCCAGATTTAATATTCACATTTTTAACTTCTTCTTCTAAATCTGATAAACGTGATTTACTTTCTGATTCTATTTCTTCTACTGCACTTGCTATTGTCTCAATCTTTTTTTGAAAGTCTTCTTGTGTTGAAGTAATAAGATTTCTTGTTAATTCTGCATTTGCATCTATATTTTGTTGCAAGGATTCTTTTAATTCTGCATTTTCTTTCTTTATTGTGTATCCTAGATATATTTCTCCAGCTATGGTTCCTACTACTAGAATGATCAGGATTATTTCTATTATTTGTATTGTTTTCTTTTCCATCCTTTTCTTATTTCTTTTTCTCTTCAAAAGCTTTTTCCTATTAAATAAAGCAATCTTTTTAAA
>JAUXTV010000156.1 GCA_030679025.1 Candidatus Woesearchaeota archaeon | reverse complement strand
CAATTATGCCTCCAGCAACTAATTCTGGAAGCAATCCTCTTTTATAGCATCTTTCATAAATCCTTCGGTCGCCTGATGCCTCTATTTCCTTAAGAGATTGTGTTTTATGGTGCTCAGTCATATACTGGATTAACTGTTGGTCAGTCATTCTTTTTGTTTTTTGAGTCATGTTATTCCTTCCCCCTCTTCTTCCAGAAGCGATTCAAGAAGAGAAATAGAATTTATTTTTCTCTTTCCCTGCGGTTTGGGAGGAGCTAAACCTCTTATCACAGCTAACTTTACTCTTAAACCATCTATCCCCCCCGGATAATATCGAGAAGCCGCCGAAGTCAGGGAGCTATAACCTTTTTCTACCATAATACGAAGGATGGGAAGATTATCAAACTCAGGATATTTTTCTAAAAATTTAATTGCTTCTAACTCAACATTGTTAGGCTTTTTCCAATACTCTCTTAATCTTCGATAGGTTACTTTTTCCACACCAAATTTTTCATTTATCATTTGTCTAAACGCAACTATTTTTCCAGGGTAATATTTATTTATTGCAGCATATAATGTAGTATAGCCATATTTTCTTAGAGTTGAATCTCCAGGAATTGTTTTAAATTTCGTATGCTCCTTTAAAAATTTCATAGTTTCTTTAACAAGATTTTCTGGATTTTGCCAGAATCTTCTACTTCGCATAGTATTACCTGACTCTCTGTTAAGTGTTTGAGATATAAATTCTCTGAATGCATTTAATCCACCTGGATAATATTTTATAATACGCTCTACAAAAGGCCGATAACCCATTTCTCTTAATTTAGGTGCACTAGGCAAATGATTATATTGAGGATACTGTTCAAAAAATTCTTTAGCAGAGTCATATATTTGGTCAATGATTTTTTTCGGATCATTTGAATACTTTCTAATTAATATTCCTTCCTGTACTAAATACTCCCTAAGATTTATCTCTTTACTTTCAGATGAAACTCTTCTTTTCCCACAGAGAGTATAGCAGATATAATCCTCTCTTGAGAATTGTGTAAGTCTTTTTCCCGGATGATTTTTTTTAACATAATCTATAAGTTCTTGATTACTTTTTTCATCCAATTTTCTTTTAGTCATTTGCATCTCCTCCTTTCTTGAAACTATCAATCGCATCAACTAAATCTTCAAGAGAGCCGTCTGAACGGACAAATTCAAATTCTGTAACATGGCCACTTCTTCTCTGAGTGGTGCCCTTTTTCTTAGCTTCTTCTTTTGAATTCAGCTTGAATTTTTCTGCTAATTGACTAGGATTAAAATCTGCAGGAAGATTATCTTTTTTTCTGGCAGTCAGAACATAAATATTTGTGCCTACTTGTTTATCTTTTGCTCTTACAAATCCTGTAAGTTCTGGAACTACTTCAAATCCACTTTCTTCCATAGTTTCTCTTATTGTAGAATCATCCTCAGGGACGCTTGGTCCTGGCAGAGTAATAAGATAATGTCCTCCTGTCTTAAGAATTCTATTGGCTTCTGCAATTGCTTTTACTCGAGCAGGTTCTGCTTCATTATTAGGAAGAATATCTAGGCCCATGGAGCAAAGAGCAAAATCAAAGGTTCCATCTTCTTTTATTGGCAATTTTGTCATTCTTCCAAAAAGATTTACATTTTCTTTTGAGGCCTGAGGCGAGTCAAAATGATGTCTGTCTGCATCAACATTGTAGATTCCTCTTCTATTCAGAGCATGTGATAGAGCGCCAAATCCGCAGGCTATATCTGCTATTCTGTTGAAGGCACCTTCTCTTGCTTCAATACCTCTGAAAATGTTTGCATAGATATTACTAGAATTCCCAAGTGCTGAACCTTCCCAACTTTCGCTTAGTGATTTTGCCAGGTGTTTGCCTAATTTATCATCAAGTTTACTGACTACTTTATCTTCGGGTTTTTCTTTTGTCTTTCCTATAAGAATGCTTGTTATCTGAGAAGGAGTATATAGGTATCCCTTGTCAATAGCCAGCCATCGGGCTAATGCAGTTCCATTTTTGCCATTTGTCAGCAACCGTTGTTCATCAGTTAAAGGAACTCCTTTCTCAGCATAGGCTATAGCTATTTTTTTCTGCTCAAGGAATTTTCTTATTCCATCATCAATAGTTCCATCTACATTAAGAGTCATGATATTCACTGGTTTTTTTTGGCCAGGTCTCCATACTCTACCGATAACTTGTCTTCTTTCTCCGGGCGAATAGGGCTCTTCAAGGAACACTAAATTATTTGCAGCAGTAAGAGCAATACCTTCTCCTCCTACTTTGTTCATGACCAGGACTCTAGCTGAAGGATCTTTCTGAAATTTTTTGATTATAGATTTTCTCTTTTTACGGTTTTTTCCGTCTATATGTTCTGCACCGAATCGAGAGTATCTCTCTTCTAGAGTATCTACAACTCCATTGCGAAAGTTTGGAGAGTATATGACTATCTTCTCACCCCTTGCAATTGTTTTTTCAACAATATCATCCAGTGCTTCAAATTTAGCTCGTGCAGCATCGGCAAATGAGGGGTCCAATAGTTTGGGATTCAAAAGTGCTTGTTGCATCTTCTGGATTTTTTGCAGACCCATAAGAGAATTATCTTCATAAATAGTATCATAGGCTTCCTGCTGTCTTTCTGCCAGTTGTTTTATGTGCACATATTCTTCATTTTTAGGAGGCATGTCTTTTATGTCTTCAAGTTTTCTTTCGAGTCTTACGGGTCTAAGGATAGCTCCAAGCACTGCCGGGGCTCGAGCATGAGCTTTAGCCACATCTGAAGCAGTCTTATATCCGGTTTTATTTCCATTTGTATCTGTTTGCTCAGGTTTCAGCAAGGCTATTGTAGCATATATATCTCTAAGGCTATTGGGAAGAATGGTGCCGGATAATAATGCCAGATATCTTGCTTTGCTGGCAATATCGTGAACATTTTTGAATCTACCCGCAGTGGTATAGTTTTTTACATTATGGGCTTCGTCAAGAATTACATATTCAAAACCAGCATCCATTAGCTTATTCTTAAGCTGTTTTCTTAGCACATTATTTTCCCCCTCTTCAGAAAAGGATAATGCATGATAGTCTATAAGTACAATATCTGAGCCTTTTATTTTTGCAGAGCTATATCCCTCTGCTTCTATGTTCTCTATAGTTATTTTTTGCCAACGGTCTGCAGTTAAATATTCTTTTATATAGGATTCCCACTGGGCTTTAACATGATGATTGGGGCATACAATGAGCGTAGGAACTTTTCTTCCAAGCAGGTTTTCTAATGCGAGTTTTCCTGCGATAGCCTGAGCGGTTTTTCCAACACCCATTTCATCTGCTAAAAGCACTCTTTCATGGTCCAATAAAAACTGAACTCCCTCTGTCTGATAAAATGATAGAAAATCATCTACAAATTCCGGTTCAGAATTATCTCCATTAATCCCATAGGCAGGATTTCTTATTCTCTCTTCAAGGCCCTCAATGCCTCGCTGGTGCATATCAAAAAGTTCGTCTGTTTTTTTATAAAGCTGGGAGAGTATATCTTTATATGCTTCTCTTATGTTTTTTTGCAGGTCAGGATTGGATTCGTTCATATTATTTCCTCCAGTTTTTTCTTTAGTCTTTCTCGGTATGCTGCACATTGCTCCAGAGTAGGCTTTGCTCCAAGCTCCTTTCTCCTGTTTTCTACAAGCCTCTTATAAACTATTGAAGCGATAACTCCATTTTTATCCAATTGCAGAAGCTTTGGGGCATAGATATCAATATCTATTGGATCTCCACCAGGACCCTTATTTATTTTTCCCAGATAGTCTCTAAGAGCAGAATCCTGCAAAAATCGTATGGCATCATCTCTTGTTATTCTTCCGTCATATACTACTGCGATTATATCCGCCATATCAATATCATCACCATCGCAAAGACCAACCATGTATCGTGTATTGGGACTATCTGCCAGTTCTGTTTTAAGATCTTCTTTTGTGCTTATCTTTCTATCTTGAATTCTTCTTCTAGACTCTTGGATTTCCACACCAAACTTTTGTGCTATAAGCTCCAACATTCTTTCTCTGTATACAATCTCTCTATGTTGCTTTTCAGTTTTTTTTGTAGGGGTGCCTTCGGAATACCATCTTTTCAATTCAGGAAATGTTAAACCCCCTGTTTGAGTATAAAGTACATCTGAAACTTTTTCTTTTTGTTGAAGGACTTTTCTTTTTTCTTTGCTCAAGTAACTAAATAAATCATTTGCATTTTGAAGATATGTCGACATACCAATTCCCCATCTTTTATCCATTTGTTCAGGAGTCATATTTGCAGTCATTTCAGTTAATCTTTGAGTTATCTGCTTATATCGGTCTTTGTTTTGGTTTTGTTCTTCAACCATGTTTTTCTCCCCTAATTTTATCTTCATTATCTTCTAAAAGCGATTCAAGAAGAGAAATAGGATTTTTTTGCATAGAGGGTTCATAGCCACCATTCTTTTTAATAAGAGTCCCTTCTTCAATCAAAAAATCTTTCATCTTCATGGTTCTTCCATCTTCAGTTATAAATTCTCTTTTTTTGCATTCTTCATATCCATGATTATCTTTTGATTTCCCAAATTCAGTTAGAGTATCGCCATAATAATTGCTTCTTACATAATGTATCAAATCCCAATCTGACATATTTTTCCAGAATCCGTTCTTTCTCTTACCTTCAATCAAACTCCCTTCTTCAACTAAAAAATCAATCATCTTCATCTTTCTTCCATCTTCGGTTGTAAAATATCTTTTTAGGCATTCATTATAGCCCGCACCATCAAATTTTACAAATTCAGTAATTGTGTAGCCATAATGATTGCTTCTTACATAATGTATCAAATCCCAATCTGACATATTTTTCCAGTCAATTCTATCAGCATATAGATCAATCAAACTCCCTTCTTCAACTAAAAAATCTTTTATCTTCATCTTTCTTCCATCTTCGGTTATAAATTCCCGATTCTTACACTCTTGACTTCCTTGTCTTGCAGATTCTATAAACTCCCCAATACTATAGCCATAATAATTGCTTCTTACATAATGTATCAAATCCCAATCTGACATATTTTTCCAGTTCATTTCATTGGCTCTCAAATCAATCAAACTTACTTCCTCAATCAAGAAATCCAGAAGTCTCATCTTTCTCCCGTCTTCTGTTTTGAACTCTCTTTTTCCACATTCTTGGCATCCTTGATAGTTAGATTTTTGAAATTCCCCAAGACTATCACCATAATGATTGCTTCTTACATAATGTATCAAATCCCAATCTGACATTTTTTGCCAAAATCCCTTTGGTTTGGTTTTCCTTATCAAAGTTCCTTCTTCAACTAAGAAATCTTTTATCTTCATAGTTCTCCCATCTTCTGTTGTAAATTCTCGAGTTCTACATTCTTGATAACCCGTAGAGTCTTTTGATTTTTTAAATTCTCCAATACTATAGCCATAATAATTGCTTCTTACATAATGTATCAAATCCCAACTAGACATGTTTTTCCAATCTAGTTG